>JANYJN010000379.1 GCA_025358475.1 Candidatus Solibacter sp. | reverse complement strand
ACGGCGTTTTCGCCTGACCAGCCGAAAGTGACGCGGTAATTCCCTGTTACTCGCACCGACCAACGTTTCGGGTTGCCTTGCAAGCAGTGAAGATGAAAGCCTGCGATGTTCATGTCCTCCGGCCGCCCAGCTACTTCCAGCAATTGCAGAATGCGCACGCACTTTCTGAAGTGGCCGGCACCGATCCGGCGTGTCTTGCCGGTGAGGTAAATCTCATCGAGCCCCTTATGCCTGAAGCTTCTGACCACTCCCTCAGTGTAAATGTTTTAGTTTACGGCGTCAAACTGCGGGTTCAACGGCCGTGCAGCGAATTCCAGACCATCATCGCCGTCAGCCCGATCATCACCACGCTGGTTATCCCGGCGATCAGGTTGGCCCACATGCCGTTCTTCCAATCGCCCATCAATCCGCGCTTGTTGACCAGAATCAGCATGAAGATCAGCACGAAGGGGATCAATACGCCGTTGGCCACCTGCGAGAGCAGAATCAGTTTCAGCAACGGCAGGCCGGGAATCAGCACGCATCCGGCGCCCACCACGATGAGGAATGTGTACAGGCCGTAAAAAATCGGCGCCTGTGTGAACCGCTTGTCCACGCCCGATTCGAAGCCCAGTCCCTCGCACACGTTGTAGGCGGTGGCGAGCGGCAGAATCGCCGCCGAGAGCATGGACGCGTTCACCAGTCCGATGGCGAACAGCAGCGTGGCGAATTTGCCCGCAAACGGCGCCAGGGCCAGGGCCGCCTCGGCCGCGTCGGTGATCTCGCGGTGGCCGGATTTGTACAGAGTCGCCGCGCACGCCACCACGATGAAAAAGGCGATCACGTCGGTCACGATGCAGCCCAGAACCACGTCCCATCGCGACAGCGAGAAGTGTTTCTCCGTGATCCCCTTCTCCACAATCGAGGCCTGCAGGTAGAATTGCATCCACGGCGTCACCGTGGTGCCGATCAACCCAACGATCATGACGATGTAGTCCGGGCTGGCATTCCACTCCGGGATCACCGTCCGCCGCAGCGCCTCCGGCCAGTTCGGATGCGCCATGAAGGCCGAAATCGGATACGTGAAATAGATCAGCGAGAGCAGGATGAGTATCCGCTCCACCGGCTTGTAGGACCCGCGCACGATCACCAGCCACACCACCGCCGCGCCGATGGGCACGGTGATGTACTTCGAGATCCCGAAGATCCCCATGCCGCTCGCGATACCGGCGAACTCCGCCGCGATGTTCCCCAGGTCGGCCAGGCCCAGCACCACCATGGTGAAGAAGGTGATGCGCAGCCCGAACTCCTCGCGGATCAGGTCCGAGAGCCCCTTTCCGGTCACCGCCCCCATACGGGCCGCCATCTCCTGCACCACAATCAGCGCGACGGTGGTCGGGATCAGCGTCCAGAGCAGGGAGTAGCCGAACTTGGCGCCGGCCTGCGAGTAGGTGAGGATGCCCCCGGGATCGTTATCCACGTTGGCCGTGACGAACCCGGGCCCCATGACCGCGAAAAAGGCCGCCAGCCGGAACCCGACCAGTTTCCACCCCATCCGCCGCGCGCGGCGTGGTTTCCTGGCGGGGCTGTCGTGGGCGGAGTGCATGCGGGGCTATGTGTAAGTGTAGCCCGCGAAGCAGCCGGCTGAGGGCATTTGGTCAGATCAGCTTGTCGTATTGACCGTGCGGCCCGATCCAGAACCAAACCATGTCTGAGCCGTCGAGCCGGCCGAGGGCGCGATAGCCGCGGCCGACCCTCACAGAGTAAACATCATTCTCGTGGTCGACCTTCTTAAGATTCAATCCTGGGTGCGACGGATCCCGCCGAAACAGACCATACGCTCGCCGCGCTTGCTGACGCACTGGCTCGGGGAGGTTCGCGTAGGCGTCGCGAAACCGCCGCGAGGTGAAGGACTTCATCCTATGAGTTCGTCCAAGGGACGCGTTTCCCCTCGGCGGTGCTCGTCAAGCGCTTCTTGAGCCAGCGATCTTAGAACCTCAGGATTGTCGCGGAACTGACGGGACCACGCTTCTCCGTCGTCCAGGGTTTCCAGAATCTGGGATGCCATCGCGTCCTGCTCTTCCCGCGAAAGTGCCTCGATGCGCTGCAGCGCTTTCTCCAGCAGTCCAGTCATGCTTTCAAGGTAGCGCATCCGGTGGCCGTGGGTAGACACACGACAGGCGGACCCAGAGCGTGCCCGGCCCGATCCTACTTCTCCCCCGTGGCCAGCATGGTTTCGAAATACGGAGCTTCCTGCTCGCGAAACACCACGGCGGTCTCCACGTGCTTGAAACCCGCGGCTTTCAGGTGGCGCTCGATCTCTAACTCCGTGAAGCCGAGCCACAGATCGGCGTACATTTCCCGCGCCTCTTCGAAGTGGTGGCGGCTCAAATCGAGGATCGCGATACGCCCGCCGCGCTTCAGGATGCGCCACGCCTCCGCGATGGCCCGCTCCGGGTGGGCCGCGTGGTGTAGCGCCTGGCTGAGGAACGCCAGATCCACCGTGCCGCTGCGTATGGGAACGTCTTCTAGATCGCCCAGGCGGTATTCCAGATTGGCGATGCCGTGCTTGCGCGCCAACTCGACGCCGAATTCCACCATCTTCTCGGAACTATCGATAGCGATGACCCGTTTGGCGCGCTGCGCCATGAGTTGCGAAATGGTACCCTCGCCGGCGCCGAGATCGGCGATCACCATGGGCGGCATCAGCTTTAGCAGCGCTTCGGCGATACCTTTCCAGGAGCGTCCCGGCGCGTACTGGCGGCCGAATTTGCCGGCCAGTTCGTCGAAGTAGCGGCGCATGTGGTCGCGGCGCTTTCTGAGGGCGAGGCGCAGGGCTTGCTGGTCCTCGGCTGCTTCGGGAATTTCCACCGCGGCCTGGTGGAAAAGCTCCATCATTTCCGCGGACGCGGTGAGGCGATAGAAGGCGTTCTTCCCCATGCGGCGGTCGTCCACCAGGCCAGCCTGCTTGAGTTGGGAGAGATGGGTGGAAATCTGGCTCTGGCCCTTGGACAGGACCTCCTGGAGTTCGGCCACGGACAGTTCCTCCTGTTCGAGGAGGAGCAGGACGCGCAGGCGATTGGGGTCGGCCGCGAGGCGCAGGGATTTCAGGATTGACGCCATAGTGAAATCGGAGGTAGTATCAATGTATCAAGATTCATTGATACGAGGGTAATCGGAGACATATAAAAGATGGGCACCACAACACTCAACCAAACCGCCGCCGCATCCAAAGTGGCAGATCTCTCGCTGGCCGAATGGGGCCGCAAGGAGATCTCCATCGCCGAGTACGAAATGCCCGGCCTGATGTCGATCCGCAGGAAGTACGCCGAATCCAAACCCTTGGCCGGCGTGCGCATCACGGGTTCGCTGCACATGACCATTCAGACCGCCGTCCTGATTGAGACGCTGGTCGATCTTGGCGCCATTGTGCGCTGGGCGAGCTGCAACATTTTCTCTACGCAAGATCACGCGGCGGCGGCGATTGCCGTGACGGGCGTGCCGGTATTCGCCTGGAAGGGCGAGAGCCTCGAAGAGTACTGGTGGTGTACGTATCAGGCGGTAAGCCATCCCGGCGGGAATGGTCCGGAGTTGGTGGTGGACGACGGCGGCGACGTGACGCTGCTCATCCACAAAGGCTACGAACTCGAACAGGGCAGTGACTGGGTCAACAGCCTCTCGGGCAGCCACGAAGAGAACGTCATCAAGGATCTGCTCAAAAAGGTGTACGCGGAAGATCCCAAGCGTTGGCACAAAATGGTGAAAGCGTGGCGTGGGGTCAGCGAAGAGACCACCACCGGGGTGCACCGCCTTTATAAGATGCAGGAGCAGGGCAAGCTGCTGGTGCCGGCCATCAACGTGAACGATTCGGTGACCAAGAGCAAGTTCGACAACCTCTACGGCTGCCGCGAATCGCTGGCCGATGGCATCAAGCGCGCCACCGACGTCATGGTAGCGGGTAAGGTGGCGGTGATCTGCGGGTACGGCGACGTGGGCAAGGGTTCGGCGCATTCGCTGCGCGGCATGGGCGCGCGCGTGATCGTGACGGAGATCGACCCGATCAACGCCCTACAGGCGGCCATGGAGGGCTTCGAAGTCACCACCATCGAAGACACCCTGGGCCGCGGCGATATCTATGTGAGCTGCACCGGCAACTGCGAGATCATCACCCTGGAACACATGCGGAAGATGAAGGACCAGGCGATTGTCTGCAACATCGGGCATTTCGACAACGAAATCCAGATGGACCGGCTGAACGAGAGCGACGCCAAACGCACCAACATCAAGCCACAAGTGGACATGTACACGTTCCCCGGCGGCGACAGCATCTTCGTGCTGGCCGAAGGCCGGCTGGTGAACCTGGGCTGCGCGACGGGCCACCCGAGCTTCGTGATGAGCAACAGCTTCGCCAACCAGACGTTGGCCCAGCTCGATCTGTGGAAGAATAAGGACACGTACAAAATTGGCGTGTACACCCTTCCCAAGAAACTGGATGAAGAGGTGGCGCGCCTGCACTTGGAGAAGATCGGTGTCAAGCTGACCACGCTGACGGCCAAGCAGGCCGAGTATCTGGGCGTGGCTGTGGAAGGGCCGTACAAACCCGAGAGTTATCGGTATTAGAAAGACTGGAGACATCCCTTGGCAGACAATCAAAGACATATTTTTACGTCGGAATCGGTGACCGAAGGGCACCCGGACAAAATCGCCGACCAGATATCTGACGCCGTTCTGGACGCGGTGCTGGCGGACGACCCGATGGGCCGCGTGGCCTGCGAAGTTCTGGTCACTACCGGGACTTGCATCGTCGCCGGAGAGATCACCACGAAGACTTACGTGGACGTGCAGCGCATCGCGCGCGGCACCATCGAATACGTGGGCTACAACGACGCCGCCTATGGCTTCGATTCCAATACCTGCGGCGTGCACAACCTGATTCAGTCGCAATCGCCCGATATTTCGATGGGCGTGGATACGGGCGGGGCGGGCGATCAGGGAATGATGTTCGGCTACGCCTGCGACGAGACGCCCGAACTGATGCCGATGCCTATAATGATGGCGCACAAGCTGTGCCGCCGCCTCAGCGATGCCCGGCGGGAGGGCGTGTTGAACTTCCTGCGGCCGGACGGCAAGAGCCAGGTTTC
>JANYJN010000139.1 GCA_025358475.1 Candidatus Solibacter sp. | reverse complement strand
CCGGTCGAATCGAACATCGCGCCCCAGTTTGTACGATACGTAGCCCAAGTGGCAGAGCATAGTCTTCGCGTCCGCGTCGTTGAGCGCCACCACCGTGGCTTCCTGCAAATGTTTAACCTGCGACCCCGCATTCCGGCAGGGTGCACGTATTCACCGTTGAAAAAAAGGGGGGGGTGGGGTGGGATGTGGGGATTGAACCCACGACTTCCAGAACCACAATCTGGCGCTCTACCAACTGAGCTAATCCCACCACAAGGAACTTCCCTATGGTATCAAGACAACGCGAGCGGAGCAAATGCGCACAAAATAGGACTTATCGATCTGAAAGGCATCCACCACTCGCTCAGAAAGCTGTGAAATGCTCGGCCGGAGCGGAATTGGCAGGCGAAAACGCCTTTCCCACCTTTTCCGGCGAACGAGCTGCCCGTGGTGGCGCAGGCGCTTTCGCCTGCGAAAGCGCATTCTTACGGTCGGGTCCGGAGCGGTTACCGGTGCGCGATTGTGCATCCGGGTGCACCCGGACTACTTCGCGCTCAGCAGGTTGGCGAACAGGCGATACGCCCCCGGCACCCCCGCCGGAAGCTGCCGGAACCACGAGTACGCGGTGAAAATGTAGACGCCCTTGCCGTAGCGCGTCCAGATTTCCCCGCCTTCCAGCGGTTGCTCGCCCGGGTCCTGCGAGGAGAGCACGGTCTGGTAGCGCGCATCCCATTGGGCGGCGAAATAGACGCCGCGCTCCTGCACCCAGCCATCGAAATCCCTGGGCTCGATGTGGTTCGGGTATTGCAGCAGCGGACTGTCCTGGTGGGCGAACTTGACCGGCGCCTCTTCCACCGTGATGCGATACTTATTGCCGCCCGGCACGGCGAACGGATACGGCCCCAGATTGGTGGTCACGGGCGCGCCCTGCGCCTGATTGAAGGGGTTCGGCGGCTGCGGTACGCGCGCCACCGTGGGGTCTGGGCTGTCGCCCGTCTGGTATTGCACGATGTAGGTGCCGCCGTTCTTCACGTAGTCCAGCAAGCGCGGCTGGTTGGCGCGGATATCGCCGCGCACATTGTAAGCCCGCACCCCGGCTACGATGGCGTCGAAACGGCTCAGGTCGCCCTGCTCCAGGTCGCTCTGGCCGATCAGCGTGACGTCCAGCCCAAGCTGCCGCAGCGCATCCGGCATCTCGTCACCGGCCCCCATGATGTACCCCACCCTCTTCGCCGTCACCTTGATGTTGGCGCGCACCAGTTTGATATCCGATGGCGGGAACAGAGTCTGCGGCGGGAAATGCGGGTAGGCGATGGTCTGAATGCCCGACGCGATATCGCGCCCGTTCACCTTGGCAAGGGGGCGCAGGTTGGCCGTGGTTTCGCCCGCCGGCGGCGTTACCTGAAACGTCACCACGCGCTGCTCGCCAGGGACCGCGATCTGGAAATTCCGCGACTGCGGTTCGGCCTTCCAGCCCGCCGGCACTTCCAGGCGCAGATCGCCCTGCGCGTCGGCCACATTGGCCTGCACCGAAACCTGCACCTGGCGCGCCGCCGTATCGGGGAACAGCGCCACCGGTTCCGGCAGGTTCACCGCCACCGCGGGCACCACCATCAGCGGGCGCACGCGCTCTCCGCGCGCACGGTCGGCGTAGCGATGTTGCACCGGCCGCACCAACTCGATCCCAGCGCCCTCCACCGTAAGCCGCACGCGCACCTGGGCGGCGGCCGGGGTGTCGGGCAGGCCGATCAACATCTGATCGTCGATCTGGTAGACGTCGGCGGTGGCCGGCTTCACCAGCCAATAGGGCTGCGTGTAGGCCTGATTGGCGGGCACCACCAGGCTGAATGCGGCCTCGGCGCGCTGGTTGTATTCCAAGGCGGCGGGCTTGGCCTGCCCCTCCTGATTCCAGATGCCCTCCACCCTGGCGCCTTCCAGCGTAACCTTGGCGGTGGAGCGGTTCAGCGCGGTCGCCGTCATGTTGAGCGTCGCGCCGGGCGCTACCTCGAACTGCCGCGCCTGCGCCTCCACAAAAAGCCCCGCGCATAGTGCGATGGTCTCATCGAGCTCGGTGAGTTTCACCTTGGCCAGAGGGTCCGCGATGGCGGCGATCAGCGGGCGAGCCTTGACCAGCGCCGGGATGGCCTTTTCGGGATGCGCCGGCTCGTAATGGCGGATCGCATCGTCGAGAAGGGCCTTGACCGTGCTGCCACCCGGCAGACGATTCCACGTCGTGTCGATGCCGTCGAACAGGTCCCTGGTGGCGGGCGCTCCGCCGGTGATCACGAAGGTGGAGCGTCCCGCTCCGGGACGCCGCATGGCGCCTGTCCCCTGGCTGTGGTGCATGCTGCGGCTGAGCACGGCCAGTTCCTCATACGAGTAGCCCAGGATGGGGTTGAAAGAGCCGGTATCGGCGTCCGGCCCCGTCTCGGTTTCGGCCACGGGCGGAACCATTCCCGGAGGCACGGGATCTGAGCCGCCGCGGCCGCCGCGGCCGCCTACGGCCAGGCCGAAGCCGCCGAAGCCCGCCGCCTGCGCCAGCCGCCTGGCTTGCCACACCGGCACGTACTTCAACTGTTCGGGGAACATTTTGGGGTCCGCCGCCGCGGCAAACGCCTCCTTACCGATCATGCCCGACGTCTGGTGCTGCCCGTGCCCATCGCGGGGAGTCCCGCTGAAACCGAGCAGAATCACGTCCGGCCGGTAGCGGCGAATCACCCACACTACGTCCGAGAGAAGGCGGTCGTGCCCCCACTTCCGGAGCGTCTCTTCGGCGGTGCGCGTGAATCCGAAATCGATGGCGCGCGTGAAAAACTGCTCGGCGCCGTCGATCTGGCGCGCGGCCAGCAGTTCCTGCGTGCGGATGATGCCGAGCTGCGCGCCCTGTTCGGAGCCGATCAGGTTCTGGCCGCCTTCGCCGCGCGTCAGCGAGAGGTACGCCGTGCGCATGTGACGGCCGCGCGCGAAGTAAGCCAGCACCGCGGTGCGCTCGTCGTCGGGGTGGGCCGCGATGTGCAGAATGCTACCAAGTTCGTTGAGCTTGTGCAGCGACTGCTCGATTTCGGGGGCGCCGGAAAAGCTGCGCTGCGCCGGCAGGGGAGCGATCCACGCCACAAACGCCGCACCCAGAAGGAGTCTAACGCCGAAGTTACGCATGTGTCCTCACAGTTTAGCGAAGTGGGCAGGCGGCGCGGGGGGCGGATACCTGCTAACCTTGAATTACCATGTCGTCAATCAACGGAGACAAAGCACGCTTCCACCGGATTCGGAAAGGCAAGGTGGCGTTGCGCGAGCGTATGCGCGTGTTGCGCAAGAAACTGGCAGCGGACGCAGCGGCCAACAAAACAGTCGCGGTGTAGGCTCACCATGACCAAAACAATCCGTTCTTTCTTCAATCATGAAGTGGGCGGGGCCGTAGAGGGCTGCACCATCCTGGAGAAGCGGGTGGTGATACCGCCGGAACCCGCCGAACGCCGTCGCGGCGTGTACGACTATGTGGTGAACGTTCCTCCGCTGCCCGCGGAAGCACGCTCTGGAAAAACCGCGAAATCGCGGTCATCCAAAGCCGCCCGTCCGGCTTCTGCCAAGGAACCGGCAGGCTCTACGCGAGCCACTCCGGACGAAATGGGCTCGGTGATCCGCCGCATCTCCGGTAGATAGCGGGAACACCGCTGCCGAAGCCGAAGTCACCCCGGTCGCAACTCTGCTCGGAGCCGTGATGCGGCAATCCGAGCCGCCCGCTAAGCCGCCACTTCTATCGGGCGACAGCATCGCCCGCGCGTGCGAAACTCACCACCAGTCGCAATTCCAGCGCTGGATAGCACTTCACTGACGTTTGCGCCGTGGCTCCGGCCCGGTGGCAGCCCGTGCCATATCGGCCGCAAGCCGCGAGGCCCGGTCTACGCACTCGCCGTCCATCCACTCGCGGGTGGAGAATTTCTCTTGACCTGGCACAAACCGCGGGCTACAATCTCTAGGCGAATATAAGGCGAATCTCCCCATGGAGGACTTCATGAAAATCAGCGACGCGCTACTTCCCGAATTCGACCTCGAAATGGCCACCACCCGTAAGTGCCTGGTCCGGATTCCCAACGATAAATTTAGTTTTAAGCCGCACCCGAAATCGTTCGACATGGGTGCTCTCGCGGTGCACATCGCTACCATGCTCGATTGGGGCGTCGTGACGCTCCAAAGCGACAGCTTCGATTACGCGCCGGTGGCCGGCGAGCCGTACGTGCCGCCGGTGGCCAAGACCAATGCCGAGCTGCTGGCAATGTTCGACAGCGCTTCGGCCAAGTTCCGCGCCGCCCTGGCGATGGCCGAAAACGATTCCATGATGGCGCCGTGGTCCCTGCTGGGCGGTGGCGTGACCATGTTCACCATGCCGCGAGTGGCCGTGCTGCGCAGCATGATCTTCAACCACATCGTGCATCACCGCGGGCAACTGTCCGTCTACCTGCGCCTGTGCGACATCCCCGTGCCGGCGATTTATGGACCGTCGGCGGACGAGGCAAACTAGCATAATGCGGCGCAAATAGTACGCCTTGTGGACTCCCGGCAGATTATCGGGCTGCATTCGTGGAGCGACCTTTCAGGTTGCCACGTCGGCGTCCTGGCCGACGTTCTTCGAAGAATGCCGGTATGAATACCGGCATGGCAGGCGCGACGCCCGCTCCACGGTGCTCCGGGTAAGGCGCACTATTTGAGCCGCATAACACCAGGTTTCTCCCTGCGCCGCGAATGGGGGCGGGATTCGGCCCCGCCCTTTTTCGTTAGCGGCGCCGCATGATTCATCGGCCTGATCGCCGGCGCTTCTTCGCCCTGGCGATTCCAGACAACAGTGGCGTAAGTTGCTCTTGACGCCCAGGGGGCGCCTGACCCCGCTTCGCTCGGATGGACAGGCCAGGTTTATCCCAGTGGGGCATGGCAGCCTGGAAGTATGCCAGTGGCAATTCCGCACAAAGTGTAGGGCATCTAGCCCTGGATGCAACCGGCTTCACCCGGCCTTGCCGAGCACGATGGCTGGCTCATTGCAAGAAAGAGCCGCCTGAGGGGCGGCTGCGCGCGAGGTGCCCGCCCCACAATTTCTGCCGGATTCGTTGCGCGCATTTGTGCCAGATCCTCACTGCTGGACGGTGACGGAGATCCCCGTCTGGGTGGTGACGCCGCCGATGGTGGCGAGCACGGCGGCATCGCCGTTCGGCAAATTCGGCACCGTCACGTTGAACTGGTAAAGGCCCGGCCCCACGAGTCCGGCAAAGGCAACCGCCGCCGGGATACCGCCGATCTCGATCTGCGGGAGATTTGGCAGCGGCGCGGGCGTAACGACCAGTTGGCCCGCGGGAAGCGGCGGCGTGGTGGGGCCGAAGCCAGTCCCGTAGAGCAGGATTGTTTCGCCCGGCTTGGCGCCGGGGGCGCCCACCAGGCTGTAGTCCAAGTGCCGCGCGGCCACGTAGGCGCCAGCACCGAGCGTGAAAAATGCCGGCGCAAGCAAGGTCTTCGGCGTACTCAGGGTGTTGCTATTCTGCCGCGCCGCGGTCACCTGCACCTGGACGGTCCCGAGAGTAGCGTCGTCAGGAGCCAGCAGGTTGATCTGGGTGGGGCTGATATACGCGACATATGCCGCCACACCGTTGATGGCGACCGATACCCCTTGCAGGGAAGTGGGCAGGCGCCCGTCGACGAAATCGCTGTCCTGCCACGTGTAAGTGCTGGCGGACAGGTGGGAGCCGAAGATAGAGATCCATGTACCGGACGCGAGGCCCGGTTGATAACTCGCGGAGCTCGCCACGGCCGTGATGGTGCCGGCCGGTTGGGTGCCTGTGACCACCAGCGTTACCGAAACCTGAGCCGGGCTGCCGATGGCGCCCGCCGCCGCGATGTTGACGGTTTCCGTGTAAGTGCCAGCCGGCAGATTCGCGGGGTTCACCGATACGGCGAGCGATGCCGGAGCGTCCCCGGAGGCGGCGGAAACTCCCAGCCAGTAAGCACTGGTGGAAGCCGTCCACGCAAGCGTACCCCCGCCCGCATTAGTAATCGCGAGGCTTTGGGCAGGCGGAAGCGCCCCGCCGTAAGTGTACTGGAAGGCGAGCGCTTGGGGCGCCACGGCGAGAGATGCCTGAGCCTGCGTGACGGTGAGCGTAACGCCGATGGATGCCGGGGTGTTGGACGCACCCGCCGCCGCGATCTGAATGCTGCCGGTATAAATGCCCGCGCCTAGATCCGCGGTGGAGACGGAAACCGAAAGCGTCGAGGGAGCCGTGCCGGAGGCCGGAGACACGGTTATCCACGGAGCGCTTGCCGTGGCAATCCAGGAAAGCGTGCCGCTGCCTGCATTGGTAATCTGAACGGACTGCGGCGCCGGCGCCTCGCCGCCCACCGTCCAGGCGAATGGCAGACTGGCCGGCGACGCGGCGGGCGTGGACTGTGGAATCAACATCACGGCGATAGCGTCGGTCCCGGACGCGGCACTGACTTGGATGGTGACCAGGCCCGTCAAAGTGGCCGGCAGGGTCGCCGTAATCGAAGTGTTATTCCACGCGGCGGTGGTCAACTGCTGGGAAGTGGTGGAACCGGCCGGCGTGGCAGTCACCCGGCAGCCAGA
>JANYJN010000334.1 GCA_025358475.1 Candidatus Solibacter sp. | reverse complement strand
AGCACCAGTTGCCATGGCGGCGCCAGGGTTTCGAACGCCTCCACCAGGCGGGCGATATTCTTGCGTTTTTGGATGGCGCCGACGTTCAGAATCACCTTCTCCCGGCCGGGTGGCGCGCCGTCATGCTCCCCGGTTACCCCGGCCGCTTCCGCGGGGTCCCCTCCGGGTAAGGCGCCATGCCTGCCTGCCAAGGGCGCACCGAGCTGCCGGATGCCGTGGTGTACCACGTGGATTTTCGCCGGATCCACGCCCAGCAGGGAGACAACCTGGCTCGCGGTAAACTGGGAAACCGCGATCACGGCATCGGCCCGTTCGGCCGCGTCACGCGCCTGGGCGGTGAAGCGGGCGCGGAACTCGGGCGTGGAGTAAACGCCAGTCATCACGAAGAGGTCGTGGAAGGTGGCGATGGCATGACGCATCGGGATGCGCGGCAGGCGTTGGTTAAGTCCGTGGAAAAGATCGGCGCCGCGAGGTCCCAGCGGTTCGGCCAATACGCGCCGCCGCGCGTTGGGTGGCAGAGCGGCGCGCCGCGCTCGCAGATAGCGATGCGGCCGGTAACAAAAATCGAAGCGTACTTCCGGGTGCGCACCGGCCAGGCCCATCAGAATTTCGCGCGAGTATAGTCCCACCCCGGAGAGCGTGTCGCCGATGCTGTAGGTCGCGTCCAGCGCGATGTTGTGTGGATTAGACAAACGCAGTACCCTTGCCGCGCCGTGGCGCACCCATCAGGTAGCGCAGTTCCTGGAACAGGGCGCGGTTCGCGTCTACTCAATACCGTATTGTTTCATCTTCCGGTAGAGAGTAGTGCGGCCGATACCGAGCAGGCGCGCCGTCTTGCCGCGCTGTCCGCGGGTGGCGGCCAGTGCGTGGGCGATGGTGTGGCGCTCGCTTTCGGGGAGGGAAATGACCGGGGACTTCGGCGATATGGCGAACTCGGGCAGGGAGCCGGCTGCGTAGCCGGACGTGGCGACGACGCCGGACAGCGCCTCCAGACCGCACATGGCGCGGTGGTGCAGCAGCGCGGAGGGAAGGTCGGCCATTTCCAGCGCGCCTTCGGAGTGGAGCGCGTTCAGGCGGTCGATGCAGTGCTTCAACTCGCGAATGTTGCCCGGCCAGTCGTAGGCCTCAAAGGTTTCGAACAGTTCCTGGCTGGGCTCGATCCCTTTCAGGCCAGACGTTTGGCCGGCGCTCAGAAAGTGATTCACCAGCAGGGGAATGTCGGCCTTGCGCTGGCGCAGCGGAGGCAATCGAA
The DNA here is from genome assembly GCA_025358475.1 of Candidatus Solibacter sp. Taxonomy (GTDB): domain Bacteria; phylum Acidobacteriota; class Terriglobia; order Bryobacterales; family Bryobacteraceae; genus Solibacter. The sequence goes on along the minus strand of JANYJN010000334.1, from coordinate 2,715 downwards.
GGGCAAAGACGTTGAGGCGGTAGAACAGGTCCAGCCGGAAACGGCCCGCGCTCACCTCTTCCTGGAGGTTGCGGTGCGTGGCGGCGATGATCCGCAAATCCACCTTGCGCCATTGCAGCGAGCCCACGGCGCGGAATTCGCGCTCTTGAATCAAGCGCAGCAGCTTCACCTGCATTTCGAGCGGCAGATCGCCAATCTCGTCGAAGAAGGCGGTGCCGCCATCGGCCAATTCCACCAGCCCCCGCTTGCTCTCCACGGCCCCGCTGAAGGCGCCCTTGACATGGCCGAAAAGTTCGCTTTCCATCAGGGTTCCCACCAGCGAACCGCAGTCGATGGGCACAAACTGGCCTCGTGGATTGACGTTGTGGATGGCGCGGGCCACCACCTCTTTCCCCGTACCGCTTTCCCCTAACAGCAAGACAGGCAGCCGGCTATTCGCCGCCTTCTCAATCAGCCTGCGGATGGAAGCGATCTGCTGGGACTCGCCCACTAACTCGCGTGCCCACTCTAAAGGAGCCGGAAGCATGTTTTTCCTAGGTCGCTGAATCTATACGTACGACGAAGGCGGACATTTTCTCAACTGAATCTTGGCGGATGCGCTCGGCTAGTTGGTTGGCCCCATCCGGCGAGGTCTCCACGCCCACCAGCACCCGCCACACGGCCGGATTCTCCGCGCGCTGGAGCAGCCTCGCCGAGCCATAGCGCACCTCCATTTCACTGCGCAGCCGCTCCGCGTTGGCGCGGTCGCGGAAAGCGCCTACCTGAACCGCGAACAGCCCTGGAGCGGCGTCCGGCGGCGTGCCAATGACTTCGATGCGCACCCGCGCCACACCCGGGCCGATCAGCTCCAGTTCGCGCGCCGCCGCGTGCGAGACGTCGATGATGCGCCCGGCGACAAATGGACCGCGGTCGGTGATGCGCACCTCGACGGTCCGGTCGTTGTCCAGATCGTGCACCCTGACCCAGGTATGGAACGGGAGGGTGCGATGCGCGGCGGTCATTTTCTCCATGTCATAGATCTCGCCATCGGCGGCGGCGCGGCCGTGATACGGGTGGCCGTACCAACTGGCGATACCATCTTCGGTGTCTCCCGGCTGGACCACCACCGGTTGGCGCGAGGGACGCGGTCGCGGCGTCACGCGGGTGCGCGTCTTGTGCCCGCACCCAGCCAGTGCCACCACGGCGGCCACGAGGACAATGAGGGTTCTCATGGGGTTAGAATTCGATTATGTCACGCGGGCAACTAATGGAAAATAGTATTCCTTCTAACCTAAAGGCCGCCGCCGGAGTATAAAGGCAGCGGGCGCGGCCGCCGATAAGGCTAGTATGGACGAGAGGAGATTGGAAGTTCGTATGTTGTGCGCGGACATGATACAGGTTCGCTGGAAAGAACGCTCGGGAGGCGAGCGCGGGACTACGGCAATCCTCGAGGATATTTGCGCCTCTGGGGCCTGCCTGCAAATGGAAGAGCCCGTTCCGTTAGGGGTAAAAATCTACTGGGATGAACCCAAACAGGCATTCGAGGGCTACGTGCGGTATTGTGTCTACCGGGAAATCGGGTATTTCGTCGGGGTGGAGTTCGAACCCTCGTTCAAATGGTCGAAAAAGGCGTTCAAACCGCGCCACCTGCTGGATTTGCACGCCCTGGTGGCGCAGTCAAGAAGGTGAGGTGGGCGGACCCACTGGTCGGCGGACGACGCGCTGACCAGGGGGTCCCTACCGTCCCGAAGAACCGAAGCCGCCGGCGCCGCGCGAGGAATCGGCCAGATCACCCTCCAGCCACTCCACCGCCTGATAGCGCGCCAGAATCATCTGCGCAATCCTGTCGCCGGCGTGGACGGTGTACGGCTCACGCCCCAGATTTAGCAGGATCACGCGCAATTGGCCGCGATACCCGGGGTCGATGGTCCCCGGCGCGTTAGGAATCGTGATCGCGTGTTGGAGCGCCAAACCGCTGCGCGGCCGCACCTGCGCCTCATATCCTGGAGGAACCTCGATGGTCAGCCCGGTCGGCACCAGGCGTGGCACGCCGGGTTCCAGCAGGACGTCCTCCACGGCGTGTAAATCCATGCCGGCGTCCTCGTTTGGTCCGTGTGCGTACGACGGCAGGATGGCCTGTGGGTGGGTGCGTTGGATTCGGATCTGCATTCCCCGCTATCATAGCGTCTTGACCCCCATGAAACGCGTCATCACGGTAGCGCCCATGCCGCCCGAGAAGAGCGCCTACGCCCTGGCTCGTTACAGCCGCTCCCCCGATTCCATCCGCGAGTCCATGGAATGGGTGCGCACCCACAACTCGGAGAAATTCCTGGAAAGCTTTTATTTCCAGTACGGCCACGCCTCCATCGCCGACCTGGGTCACACCGTGATGTGCTTCGAGGGCATCAGCGAACTGGCCGCCACGGAGATAGAAGCGGAGCCGCTGTGGGATGGCCAGGCCAAATCGTCGCGCTACCAGGATTTTTCGCGCTCCGGATTCATCACCCCGCCCGAGCTGACGGGTGGACCCGCCGTGGAATATCAGGCCGCCGGCGAGGCGCTGCTCACGGCCTACGCCAAGGTGAAGGACCTGGCGTATGCCGCCTTGTGCGATCGCCTTCCCCGCCCCCAGGACATGAAACCGGACGCCTACGAGCGCAACCTCGCCGCCCGCGCCTTCGACGTGGCGCGCTACCTGCTGTTCTGGGGCGTTCCCACCAATGTCGGGCAGGTGGC
>JANYJN010000320.1 GCA_025358475.1 Candidatus Solibacter sp. | reverse complement strand
CGACGCGGTGCGCGCGGTGGCGCGGCTGCCGCGCGCCAAGGCGCTGGTGCTGGCCGGATCGCTGATGGGCGGAGACATCGAAACCGCGGTGCGCGAAGTGCGCCAGCAGGGGTTGGTGGTGATCAGCCTGAATATGGCGGGCAGTGTCCCCGACGCGGCGGACCTGGTAGTGAGCGACCCGGTGCAAGCCGGCGTCATGGCGGTGATGATTGTGGCCGATACGGCGAAGTTCACGCTGGAGCGGTTGAAGCGGCGCGTGTTCTAGGCCTCCGACCCTTCCCTCACGCTCGGGGCTCCGATCAGAGCCCCGAGCGTCAGCGAACTGTGAAATATTCGCCCGGGAGCGGAATTGGCAGGCGAAAGCGCCTGCCCCACCTTGGTAGGCAAACGACTTGCCGTTGGTGGCGCAGGCGCTTTCGCTTGCGAACCGCATATTTTCACAGCTTCTCAGCGAACGGGTTTGCGGTAACACCGAATCCAGCGGTCGGGGCACTTACCGCTACTGTTCTTGCGCGCTGTCCCGCGTGCGGCTTGCCACTATGCGGAGCGGCCTGGCAAGACAACGGTTTGCGTTTTCCAGATATGCAGGCCTGATAAACTGGTACTTTCGGAAGAAACCAGAGGAGGCACCATGAGCACCAGCACGAATCTCAACGAAGCATTCGCCGGAGAGAGCCAGGCCAGCCAGAAATACCGGGCGTTTGCCCGCAAGGCGGAGCAGGACGGTTTGCCGAATGTCGCGCGTCTGTTTCGCACCGCCGCCGAGGCGGAGGTGGTTCATGCCCAGGGCCATTTCAGAGCCATGGACGGCGTGGCCTCGACGCTCGACAACCTGAAGGCGGCGGTCGCGGGCGAGACCTTTGAGTTCACCACGATGTATCCGCCCATGCTCGCCGAGGCGGAGTCCGAAGGGCACCGGGCGAGGTTCATGTTCGGGTATGCGATGAAGGCCGAGGCAGCGCATGCCGAGTTGTACAAACGCGCGTTGGCGGCTGTGGAGCAAGGGAAAGACCTGGCCGAAGCGGGCTTCTACCTGTGTCCGGTTTGCGGAAATATCGAATTCGGTACGCCGCCGGATCACTGCCTGATCTGCGGCACGCGCAAAGACAAGTTCGTGAGTGTGGCGTAAGCCCTTTCGCACGTAGACGGCTCCGGTGGACCCCATCGCGACCCCTTCCAGGCCGGGCTGCTTCGGGCCGGCGGCCCATTCGACCAGGGCTCGCGTCCGCCATACGACACCGGGCTCGCCCGCGTGACATCGAACACGGCAGCGTGTTGGCGATGCCGTGCGCTCTTTATCTTCACGTGCATCCGGCCGAAGCATGTCGCCACACCCGGTTTCAAGCTCATCTTGCATTGCACAATTCTCCTGGAACGCGCGGCCCCGGAACCTCGTAGACTAGGAAGACCTGTATGTTTCGATTTCTGCCCCTGGTTCTGAAGAATTGTTGGCGCAACCGCCGCCGCACCTTGCTGACTATCGCCAGCATCAGCGTCTCCATGTGCCTGCTGGGCGTGATGATCGCCATGTACCATGCCTTGTACCTCAGCGACGCCACGCCGGAACAGGCGCTGCGCGTGGTGACGCGCAACAAGATCTCGCTCACCCAACAGATGCCGGAATCCTACAAGAACCGCATTAAACAGTTTCCCGGCGTGAGAGAGGTGATGGTGTCACAGTGGTTCGGCGGCACCTATAAGGACCCCAAGAATTTCTTCGCCCGCTTTGCTGCCGATTCCGACAAGGTCTTCACCATCTTTCCGGAACTGAAGATTCCCGCCGACCAGCGAATCGCCTTCGAACGCGACCGCACCGGCTGCGTCATCGGCCGCGACCTGGCCAATAAGTTCAAGCTTAAGGTGGGCGACCGCATGGCGCTGGTGGGCGATATCTTCCCGGGCGATTACATATTCACCGTCCGTGGTATCTTCGACAGTCCTCGCGCTAGCGAGATCATGTACTTCAGCCGCGAATACCTGGAGCAGACGCTGCCGGAGCGCCGCCGCGGCAATGCCGGCGTGTTCACCACCCTGATCGACGACCCCTCGTCCGCCGGCCGCATCGCCGCCGCCATCGACAGCGAGTATCGCAATGCCAGCACGCAGACCAAGACCGAGAGCGAACAGCAGTACCTGCTCGGCTTCGTGTCCATGCTGGGCAATGTCAAAGTATTCCTGATCGCCATTTCGGGCGCGGTGATGTTCACCATCCTGCTGGTTTCGGCCAACACCATGGCGATGAGCGTGCGCGAGCGCGTTCGCGAGGTAGGCGTACTCAAGACGTTGGGCTTCACCGATGGCAACGTGCTCGGCATGATCCTGGGCGAGGCGGTTGCCATCTCGCTGCTCGGCGGAGCCATCGGATTTCTGCTTTCCACCGTGCTGGTGGGCGGAGTGGCGCACAGTCCGGCCGGAGGCTTTCTGCCGCCGCTCTCGCCGCTGGAACCCGCGGTGGCTGTATCGTGTATCGTGACCGCCTGTATCATCGGTTTCGTCAGCTCTCTGATTCCGGCGCTGGGCGCCTCGCGCACACCGATTGTGGATGCGCTGCGGAGTACGGATTAAACCACCATGGCCATTCCCGTTTCCTACAACCTTCGAAATCTAGTGGTCCGCAAGACCACCACCATCATGACGGCTCTCGGCATCGCGCTTACGGTGGCCGTGCTGCTGGCGGTGCTGGCGCTGGTCAACGGCTTGCGCACCACGCTGGCCTCTTCGGGCGATGCGCTGCAGATTATCGTGATGCGGAAGGGGTCCGATTCGGAGCTTGTCAGTAACTTCACACGCACGCAGTTTCAGGACTTGAAATTCAAACCGGGCATTGCCAACGGCGCCACCGGCCAGCCGCTGGCGTCGCTCGAAGTGATCACGGTGATCAATCTTTCCAGCACCGAAACCGGCGAAGGCACCAACCTGACGGTGCGCGGCCTGCAACCCGCCGGTATCGAGATGCGGCACAGCGTGAAGCTGGCGAGCGGCCGGTGGTTCCAGGAGGGCAAGCGCGAGCTGGTGGCGGGCAAGAGCGTAGCGGAGCGCTATCCCGAGGCGCAGATTGGGCGCAAGGTCCGGTTCGGCCGCGGGGATTGGGAAATCGTCGGCGTTATGGATGCCGGCCGCGGGGCGCAGGCGAGCGAGCTTTGGGGCGACCTGAACCAGGTGGCGAGCGACCTGCAGCGTCTCGAAGTGCTGAGCTCGGCGCTGGTGCGCGCCACCGACGCGGTGACCGCCAAGGCGCTGGCCAACGATATCAATAACGATCAACGCCTGAATATGAACGCGGTCTCCGAGGAGGAATATTACGCCGCCCAGACGGCATCGGCGGCGCCCATCGAATACATCGGGATCTTTGTGGCGGTGATTATGGCGGTGGGCAGCGCCTTCGCCGCCATGAATACCATGTACGCGGCCGTGGCGCGGCGCTCGCGCGAAATCGGCACGCTGCGCGTGCTGGGCTTTTCCAAGGGCAGCATCCTATTGAGCTTCTTTCTGGAATCGGTCCTGCTTTCAGGCCTGGGCGGGGTGCTGGGGTGTTTGCTGGTGCTTCCCTTGAACGGAATCACCACGGGAATCGGCAATTCTAATTTCTCGGAAACGGCGTTCAATTTCCACGTGTCTCCCGAAATCATGTTGATCGGGATCGCGTTCGCCGTAATTCTGGGCGCGGCCGGGGGACTCTTCCCTGCCAGCAACGCGGCAAGAAAAGAAATCCTCACGGCGTTACGGGAAGTTTAACGGTATGGACGCGGAACTGAAGAATCTGCAAATCGATAGAACCAAACGCCGCTCGTCGGAGCCCTCCAAATGGGCCACCCGCTGGATTGTTGGCGGCGTGCTGATTTTGCTTTTGCTGGGCGGGTGGCGATTCGCCGCAGAAAAGTTCAATCCGGCGCCCCTGGTGGAAGTGCAGCGGGTCAAGTCGATCAGCGCGGCCAGCGCGCCGCAGGGCGTGATCCTCAACGCGACCGGCTACATTATCGCCGCCCACAAGATCGAAGTGGCAGCCAAGGTGATCGGCAGGGTCAAGTGGATCGGCGTGGATAAGGGCGACCGCGTCAAGGAGGGCGAAGTGCTGGTCCGCCTGGAAGACGACGAGTATCAGGCTCAACTGACACAGGCCAAGGGCCAGATGGCCAGCCTCCAGGCCAAACTGGACGAGGCCACGAACGGGTCGCGTCCGGAAGAGATCGCGCAGGCGCTGGCCAATGTCAACACGGCGCAGAGCGATCTGGACAACGCCAAGGTCACGTTGGACCGCAACCGGCGCTTGCTCAAGGAAGGAGTAGTCGCCCAGCAAGTGCTGGACGATTCCCAGGCGCGGTACGACAACGCACTGCACCGCGTCAACTCCTTGCAGAAGACTTACGAGCTGGTCAAGTTGGGACCACGCAAGGAGCAGGTGGATTCGCTGCGCGGCCAGGTGGACCAGGCGCGCGGCGCGGTCGACTACGCCCAAACCAACCTGGCCAACACCATCATCCGCGCACCGGTGACGGGCACCATCCTGGAGCGCGCCGTGGAAAAGGGCGAGTTTGTCACCACCAGTTTCGTGGGCGATCGGGGCGCCAAGGGCTACGTGGTTTCGCTCGCCGATCTGAACGATCTGCAAGTAGAGCTCGACATCGCGCAGAACGATTTCGCCAAGCTGCACGCCCAACAGCACGGCGCCGTCACCACCGACGCGTTCCCCGACCGCAAGTACGACGGTTTCATCAAGGAAATCTCCCCCGAGGCCAACCGCCAGAAGGCCACCGTGCAAATCAAGGTCAAGATCAGCCAGCCGGACGCGTATCTGCGTCCCGAGATGAACGCCAGCGTGGCGTTCGCCGCCGAGGAGCAAATGGCCGAGAAATCGCCGGGTGGGGCGCCGGGAGCGGCCGCGGCCAAGCCCGTGGTGATGATACCGGCGGCCGCCGTGCGCGACGGCTCGGTCTTCGTGCTGCTGGATGGCAAGGCACTGCGGCGCGCTGTAAAGACCGGCGCCACCAGCACTCAGGGCGTCCGCGTGGAGCAGGGGCTGGTGGGCGGAGAGGATCTGATTACCAACCCGCCGCCCGGTTTGAAAGACGGAGACAAAGTGCGCCAGAAGGCGACCACGTTATGAGCGAAGTCATCATTGAAACCCGCAACCTGACCAAGGAGTATGTGCGCGAGGAGTTCCACGTGATCGCGCTGAAAGACGTGAGCCTGGCCCTCCACAAAGGCGAATTTGTGGCCCTGATGGGGCCGTCGGGATCTGGAAAATCGACGCTGCTGCACCTGATCGCCGCCATGGATCGCCCCTCCAGTGGGGAGATTCGCGTGCTCGGCCACAACCTGCGCGAGTTGAGCGACCGCGAGATCGCCCACTGGCGCAACGAGAACGTGGGCTTCATTTTCCAGCAGTTTAATCTGCTCCCGGTGTTGACGGCCATCGAGAACGTGGAGTTGCCGCTCAAACTCACCAACCTGAAGAAGAAGGAGCGCATGGAGCACGCGGCGACGGCGCTGCAACTGGTCGGCCTGGGCGACCGCATGGGCCATTTCCCGCGACAGCTTTCCGGCGGCCAGGAACAGCGCGTGGCGATTGCGCGCGCCATCGTGACCGACCCCGCGCTCATCCTGGCCGACGAACCGACCGGCAACCTGGATGCCGCGTCCGCGCAGGAAGTGCTGACCGTCCTCTCCAAGCTGAATAAAGATTTCGGTAAGACGGTGGTCATGGTGACGCACGATCCGCACGCCGCGCAGTTCGCCACCAGGACACATCATCTGGAGAAGGGCGAACTGCTGGAAGCCGTGGTGTAGGACAGGCCTCCTGGCCTGTTCGGCTGGCCCTGCGCCCGAGAAACTTCACGAAAAAGGTGGGGCATGCTTTAGCTTGCCGGCCAGCCGGAAGGCCGGCCATGCCTCCACTCTGGTGGGGTTTTTCGCCCCTGTTTGAATGGCGTTCGGCCCGTGAAGCACCATCGCTAGAACCGCTTGCTTGGTGGGGCGGACCCCCTGGTCCGCGCGGGACGCCCTCGTCCCGCTGCCCCGGCAACGATAGCAGCATCTTGCATGGTGCC
>JANYJN010000243.1 GCA_025358475.1 Candidatus Solibacter sp. | reverse complement strand
CGCGACGCCGAAGCCGAGGGCGCGGCGCGCGAGAAACTCAAGGAACTCGGCCTGCGCCCGGCCGGCGACGACGCCGCTGCCTGGCGCCTGGGCCTCAAATCGCTGCCCAAAGTGGTCCGCGAATTGATCCATGCCGGCTGGCACGTGGAGGCCGAAGGCAAGGCTTTTCGACGGCCGGGCGCTACCCGGGTGGAGGTGCGCAGCGGCATCGACTGGTTCGAACTCCACGGCGAAGTGGACTACGACGGCCAGACCGCCAGTCTCCCCCAGTTGCTGGCTGCCGTGCGCCGCGGCGACACCATGTTGCGCCTGGGCGATGGTACCTACGGCCTGCTGCCCGAGGAGTGGTTGGAACGCTTCGCACCCCTGGCCGGCCTGGGATCCAAGCAAGAGGGTCAGGACCACCTGCGCTTCCGCCGCAACCAGGCGAGCCTGTTGGATGCGCTGCTCGCGGCCCAACCGGAGGTGCGCGTCGATGAGCTGTTCCAGCGCGTCCGCGAACGCATGCGCTCCTTCACCGGCGTCAAGACGGCGGCCCAACCGCCGGGCTTCGTCGGACAACTGCGCGATTACCAGTGCGAGGGCCTCGGCTGGATGGAATTCCTCCGCGAGTTCGGTTTCGGCGGCTGCCTGGCCGACGATATGGGCGTCGGCAAGACCGCGCAGGTGCTCGCCGTTCTGGAATCGCGCCGCACCGAGGGCCGCGGGCCCTCGCTGGTCGTCGCGCCCAAATCGCTGATGTTCAACTGGCGCGCCGAATCGCAGCGCTTCACCCCCCAATTGCGCGTCCTGGAACATACCGGGCTGGCGCGCGACACGGCGCTCATTTCCCAGCACGATCTCATACTCACCACCTACGGCACCCTGCTGCGCGATGCCGCGCAACTGGCGGAGATGGAGTTCGATTACGTCGTGCTGGATGAAGCGCAAGCCGTCAAGAACTCCGCCACGGCTTCAGCCAAAGCCGTCCGCCTGCTGCGCGGCGTCCACCGCCTGGCGCTCAGCGGCACCCCGGTGGAAAACCATCTGGGCGAGTTGTGGAGCCTCTTCGAGTTTCTCAACCCCGGCATGCTGGGCGAGGCCAAAGTGCTCAACATGGCCGGCGGCCTGGCGCGCAACCCGAGCGAGGATGCCCGGCGCATCCTCTCCCAAGCCCTGCGCCCGTTCATCCTGCGGCGCACCAAACAGCAGGTGGCGCGCGAATTGCCCGCGAAGACCGAGCAGACCATCTATTGCGAACTCGAAGGCCCGCAAAGGAAACAGTACGACGAGTTGCGCAAACATTACCGCGAGACCCTGTTCGCCCGCGTGCAATCTCAGGGCATGGGCAAATCCAAGATGCACGTACTGGAAGCGCTCTTGCGCCTGCGCCAGGCCGCCTGCCATCCCGGGCTGCTCGACGTCAAGCGCTCCGCCGAACCCAGCGCCAAACTCGACGTGTTGATGGATCAGTTGGAGGAGTTGCGCCAGGAGGGCCACAAGGCGTTGGTGTTCTCGCAATTCACCAGCCTGCTCGCCATTGTGCGTTCGCGCCTGGACGTCGCCGGCGTTCCCTATGAATATCTGGACGGCGCCACGCGCAATCGGGAGGCCCACGTGAACGCCTTTCAGAACGATCCGGCGTGCGGCCTGTTCCTGATCAGCCTCAAGGCAGGCGGTCTGGGACTGAACCTGACCGCCGCCGAGTACGTATTCCTGCTCGATCCCTGGTGGAACCCGGCGGTGGAGGCCCAGGCCGTGGACCGCGCCCACCGCATCGGCCAGACCCGCCCCGTGTTCGCCTACCGGCTGATTGCGCGCGACACGGTGGAGGAAAAGGTGCTCGAGCTACAGAAGACCAAGCGCGATCTGGCCGACGCCATCCTGGGCGAAGACAACAGTCTCATTCGCGATCTCAAGCGCGAAGACCTGGAACTGCTGCTCTCGTAGGTGCGCAGTCGGTCAGGAAATCGGCGCATCTGCGGGGTAGCTCGGACAGAACGCTGCGTTTGGGTCCACGACGCCAAAGTAGCATCGACCCGACGTGGGCAGGCTGGCAGCCCAATGGCACTTAAATTGGATACCAGTGGCGATCCTGCCAAACTGGTGGGGCGGACCCCCTAGTCCGCGGCCGACGCCCTCGTCGGCCTCTTCGCACTCTGCATGATGCTGACCCCAGTCTGCCGGCAGGGGGACGAGGGCGTCCGTCCCCAGAGGGGGCCCCAGGACCAGGGGGTCCGCCCCACCAATTTCGGCAGGATTCCATCCGTTTAGGCTTAATTAAGTGACATTGGGCTGGCTGCCTGCGCCGCGGTTGGCCCATTGCCTAATGGGCCGCAGCCTACCCTCATTACGGCACCCCTGCCTAGCGCGTCGGCATCCACTGTTGTGTCGCGCAGACGCTGCAAGGCAACTCGCCTGCCCCACGGTATACTTAGTCAGATGCGTGTACTATTAACTCTCTTGCCGGCGCTTGCCCTGGCACAAACTCCCCCCGCCGCGACCCCGGCGGCGGCCCCGACCCCCGCCACTACCCCGGCGGCTACACCCGCCAAGAAGGCTGCCACACCCGCCAGGAAGTCTCCGGCGGCAGCGACGTCCCCAGCCCATCCGGCAGCACCCAAGCCCGCGACCGCGCGTGCCGCGGACGTCGCACCGGCCCCCCTCTCCACCGACGACGAGAAGACCATCTACGCCATCGGCCTTTCGATCGGCAAATCGATCTCCGCGTTCAGCCTGTCCCCGTCCGAAGTCGAGATCTTGAAGCGCGCCATCTCCGATGCGGCGGCCGGCAAGCCCGCCGTCGAATTGAACGAGTGGGGACCAAAGATCCAGCCCCTCGCCGCCAGCCGCGCGGCAGTTGTGGCGGAGAAAGAAAAGGCGGCTTCCGCCGTCTACTTCGCCAAGGCCGCCACCGAACCCGGGGCCGTCAAAACCGACTCCGGATTGATCTATCGCGAACTCAAACCGGGTATCGGCGAATCGCCCAAAGCCACCGACACGGTGAAAGTCCACTACCGTGGCACCCTGCTCAACGGCACGGAGTTCGACAGTTCCTACAAGCGCAACGAGCCCACTCAGTTTGCGCTTAATGGCGTCATCAAGTGCTGGACCGAGGGATTACAGCGCATGAAGGCGGGCGGCAAATCGATGCTGGTATGCCCCTCCGATCTGGCCTACGGCAACATGGGGCACCCCCCCACGATTCCGGGCGGCGCCACTCTGCTCTTCGAAATCGAGTTACTGGAAATCGTCCCGGCACAAGCGCCCGCACCGCCGCCAGCGGCCAAGTAAGCGGCCAGAGCGGGCTGATGAGACGCCTGTCGCTCCTCCTCGCCGCCACCCTTGCCTGCGCCGCGACGCCGACGCTCGCCGAGGGGTGGCGCATCATCGGACCCGGTGGCGGCGGCTCCCTGTTCCACCCTACCGTCAGCCCGCACGATAACCGCACCGCGCTGGTCGCCTGCGATATGACCGGCGCCTACCTCACCCACGATGGCGGCGCCACCTGGCGCATCTTTAACCTCGGCGAGCCCGTCCAGTTCTTTGTCTTCGACCCCATCGACGCCAACGTGATCTATGCCAGCGGCGGCGGCGTTTTCCGCAGCGGCGATGCCGGCGCCACCTGGCAGCGCTTCTTTCCGCGCCAAGTGCGCCGCGTCACCATGGGGGACGACCACGCCTCGGCAAGCCTCCAAACCACCGGCCAACCCAGTGGTGAAGTCACCGCCTTGGGCGTCGATCCCGCCGACTCGCACTCGCTCTACCTCGCTCTGGGAACCGCACTCTGGACTTCCTCCGACGTGGGCGCCACCTGGCAGAAATCCGCCGATTTGCCCGGCCCGGCGCGCCAGATCTGGATCGACCCGCGTTCACCGCGCGGCGACCGAACGCTCTACGCCGCCGGCCCGGATTCACTTTATATACGCCGCCAAGGCCGCTGGCGAGCCACCCGGCTTCCCGGAACCGCAACCGCGATCTCTGGCGCACCACCGGTATTTTATGCGACCATCGCCGGCAAGATCCATGTTTCCACCGATGGCGGCGTGACCTGGCGCGACTCTCCCCTGCCCGGATTTCAGGGGCAAGCCACGGCCATCGCCGCCAGCCCGGAGCATCCTGAGATCGCTTACGTCTCCTACAGCGGATTGCGCGCGCCCGTGCGCACCACCTGGGGCGTGGCCAAGACGACCGATTCCGGGCGCCACTGGGAGCCGGTTTACAACAACGTATACGACGCCTGGCTCTCCGACCGCTTCGGCGCCGGATGGGCGGGCAATCCCATCGGCCTCGGCGTGGCGCCCCGCGACGCCGGCCTCGTCTACGCCACCGATTCCGGCCGCGTCCTGCGCACCAACGATGGCGGCAAGACGTGGAACGAAGCCTACTCCAATCGCACGCCCGATGGCAACTGGACCACCAGCGGGATCGACGTCACTACCTGCTACGGCGTCCACTTCGACCCCTTCAACGCGCGCCACATGTTCATCAGCTACACTGACATCGGCCTCTGGGCCAGCGATACGGGCGGCGCCAGTTGGTACAGCGCCACCCGCCACGGCGTGCCGCATCAATGGGAGAACACCACCTACTGGATGGAGTTCGACCCTACCGTCCGCGGCCGCGTATGGGCCGTAATGAGCGGCACCCACGATCTGCCGCGCCCCAAGATGTGGCGCCGCGTGTCACCCGATTCCTACACCGGCGGCGTGGTCCGCTCTGACGATGGCGGACGCACGTGGCGCGTACAAAATGCCGGCATGCCCGGGACCGCCGCCACCCACATTCTGCGCGATCCCGCTGGCGCCCTCTACGTCACCGGCTTCGGCCGCGGCGTGTTCAAATCTACCGACGCGGGCGAACATTGGTCGCTCCACAATGCCGGCATCTCTGGCGGCCAGCCCCTCGCCTGGCGCACGGTGCGCGATTCCATGGGCGCTCTCTACCTGATTGTGGCGCGGCGCAGCGATGACGGAGCGTTCGGCAATGCCGGCGATGGCGCTGTCTACCGCTCCACCGATGGCGCGGAGCATTGGTCCCGCGTACCGCTCCCCACTGGGCTGAACGGGCCCAATGGTCTCGCCATCGACCCGCGCGACCCGGCGCGCCTGTACCTCGCCGCCTGGGGCCGGAGCACCCGGGAAGGCGCGGCCGATGGCGGCATCTACCTCTCCGCCGATCACGGCGCAAACTGGCGCCGAGTGCTCGATCGCGACCAGCACATCTACGACGTCACCATCGACCCTACGGATTCCCGCGTGCTGTACGCCACCGGCTTTGAATCTACCGCCTGGCGCAGCGCCGATCGCGGCCTCACCTGGAGCCGCATCCCAGGCTTCGATTTCAAATGGGCTCACCGCGTGGCGGTGGACCCGCTGGATCGCGCCCTGGTCTACATCACCACCTTCGGCGGCAGCGTATGGCACGGCATGGCCTATCCGCGAACAACCCGCCCTCCGCGATGATCTCCGCCGGGCCGCGCCAATGAGTGAGACGGGCGAGTGTGTGCCCCCATGTGTGGAGCGGGCTTTCAGCCTGCAACGACGGCCTTCTGGCCGGCGTCGGCGCTGGGAGCCGCCCCACTATTTTTGTGAATTCCGGCACAACCCTTGAATTCCGGAGTTAATGGACATACCATCAGAGTCAAAGGAACGGATAATCAGATGAAACTGTCTTCTACAGTGCCCCTTCTGTTCGCTGCGACTCTTGTGCTGTTCGGCCAGGAGGCGATGCCCCGCATGTCCTCGGTCGATCCCTCGAGTGGGAAGGCAGGTGATGTGATCGCCGTTACCGGCGAGAACCTGGATAAGGCCAACGTTGATAAGGTCTACCTCACCGACGACAAGAACGATTTCGTTTGCGAAGTCACCGGGCAGACTGCTACTGAGATCAAGCTCAAGATACCCGCCAAGGCCGCCGGCCGTTTGGCGCTGATGATTCTGACCACCGGCAAGGAACCCAAGCTCATCACGCAGCCCGTAAAAGTGACCATCGAATAGCTACATGCGCCGGTACGGCCGGGAAAGATATTTCCTGGATTCCTGGGCCGCTTCAGCCTCCGGAGCGAAAGCGATGGCTTTTTCATATGCCGCAATCGCCTCCGCGCGGCGCTGCTCCATGTCGTAGATCTGGCCCATGCGCAGCAGCGCCTGCCCACCGGTGTTGAGATCCACCTCTTCGCTCGCCGCCGCCACCTTCTTCATGTTCTCCAGCGACCCGTCCAGGTCGTTGTACCAGAATTCAATCGATCCTTCCTGGTAGTAGATCTTCTCCCATGGCACCCGGTCGAAGCCCGGAGCGTGGCTCCGTTTGAGCCGCGCCACCTCTTCCAGCGCCTGCAATGCGCGCACGCTGTCGCCGGACTGGCTATACATTTGCCCCAGTTCCATGCGCAAAAGATAGTTTCGCGGATAGCGGCGAATGAGGTCCTTGACCAAAGGCACCGCCAGCTTGCTCTGCTTCTCGCGGCGGTATAGCGCGCACAGGAAGACCTGGGCTTCCACGCGGTCCAGTTTGCCATTCCTGGCCACCTCCTGCACTGTCCGGATGCCTTTCTCCTTGTCGCCGCGGATGCCTAACAGGAAGCCCAGCATCTTGTATGTCAAGGGCAGGCTACCCACAACGTAATCGTGCAACCCCTGCACCAGGCGGGCGTCCACGTTGTCGGGCTCCAACTCGCTGATGCGGTTATGCAGTTTGCGCGCGGCGGTGGCGTCCTTCAGCGAATCGCGCCACGCCTTCTTTACCACCCAGAAATAGTTCGCACGCAGACCGTAGGCGATCCCGCTGGCGTACATCGCCGCCGTGTCTTTAGGATTCTCCTTCAGCCGCGCATCGGCCAGTTCCATAGCCTTGGCGATCTCGTCCAAAATGCGCTTCTCGGTCTCGGGCGTAGGGTTCAGCTTGGGGCGCCGCAGAAAAGAATTGTTGCCCGAGACGAGTTCGCTTTCCAGCGCTCCGTTGCGGAACATTTCCCGGTAGATGAGCGTCTGCGCCAGGTGGTTGTGCAGGTCGGGCTGCCCGGGATCCCGCGCGATCGCCTTCTCGAAGACGGCGATGGCCTGGTCGTAGTCCAGGTTGTAGAAGTGGGTGAATCCCTCGTCAACCAGCGTTTGTTGCCCGCCCAGCGGCGAGGCTGCCAGTGCTAAGAGCAAGGCAAGCTTGAGCATCTACTACTATTATGATCCACCGGCCCCTTCGTGCGACAGACCGGGCGCCTATTGTCGCCCGGCCCGCCTTACTTCACCCGCCGCACCTTCAAGTCCCGCGCCACGGTCTCATTCGCCCAAGGTTCAGCCCAGATGCCCCCCCTCCTCGCCCAACCCACGCGCACTACCGCGGTTTTGCCCACAACATTTTTTAAATGTACGATACAGTACGTTAGAATGTGCGGCCTGGTACTGTCGCCCTCGCACAATGAAAACAACATGATACGGACAAAAGTGACCAAAATAGTCCTTAAACATACGAACTGAGTATTTGCTGGTATTTACTTCCCATTTAGTCTCAGGGTATTCTCTAACAACACCCCGCTAAAGGGCGGATATTATTGGAGAAAAAAAGTATGAAAAAAAGCGTTTTGTGTACGTTTGTGATTTGCCTACTCGGTGCCTTTGCAGTCCAGGCGGCCCCGATCTTGGCGCCACCCGTAGCGCAGTGCTCGACACTTGGGACCGGTTCGCCGACCAACCTGACATTCGCGTACACCGCATGGTCGAGTGCAAACTTTGCGTGTGAACAACAGGACAAAATCTACTCGAATTTCGCTCCCGGCGCGATTCCCACCGACACGACTTTGTCGATTCAGTTACAGCCCCTTGGCGGCGCGGATTTTCACACCGTGACGTTCAATGGAAGCTTCATGGCAAATTTCTTGGTTTCCTATGACATCGCCATTGATCTGATTCAAAGCCCCATGGCTCTGATTACGCGCGTCACTGGCGACCTGTCGAACCCATCGAATCTAGGCACCCCGAGCAACCTCAAGACGGTGTTTACAGAGGCGGGTGCGACTGTTGGCTCACTGACCTCTGTGCCTGGTAATCCGGGTTCTACGATTGTGACGAGCGCTACCGCGCTTCATGTCACTGATCAGTACACGGCCAACGGTGGAGCCGCGGTCAGTCTTTCAAATACATTCCGAGAGGATTTGAATGCCGTCCCCGAGCCGCTTTCCTACGCTCTTGTTGGCGGCGGTTTCCTGTTTCTGGCCTCGTTGCGGCGGATCCGTCGCGGCTAAGTTTCCGCCTTATCTCTGATTGACAATGACCGCCCCAAGTATGGGGCGGTCGTTTCTTTTTGAATTCCTTTCCACCCGCGAAGCGGATTGAAACCTCGATCAGTCACCCAGACATAAAATTGTCCATAACCCCCTCGCCCAAAACAACTTAACCTCAGTTACACAACTCCTTCCCTACCAGCATTTACGCATCCTCGTGGCATCCTAAAAGTGGCATAAGACTTCGCCTTGGCCGAGGGCGGGCAATGCCGGGTGCATCAGGGGATAAGCGGGGATGGAGATCCGGCAAGGGCCGCCCTGGTGAGTTTCCCGATTAACCCGCAAATCTATCATGACGCAGCCCTGGTCTACCGTTTCGCCGATGGCCGCGAGGAGACCGAGTCCATCACCATGGTGGAATTCCCCGCCTACGAAGCCCGCCTCGCTGAAGTGCGCCACTCCGTGCAGGCTTACGGCTTCGAGCCGGACTGTATCCACGCCATCGGCATGTTGGAAGAGATCCGGTCGGACCTCCAAGAGGAGCCCGCCCCCGAGGGCGCCTCATACGTCTCGCGGTATCGCGTGAAACACCGCCCGGCCGCGGTCTAGCGCGCGCCGCAGCCGCTGGAGAAATTCTTCTAAGCTCCACTCCGTCAGGGTGGCTGCTTTTCGCGCGATGCGTGGCCAAAATGGTCATCGGGCTGGGCCAAAGCAGACAATTTGCCATGTGCAGCAGTACTTTTTGCAAGTCAACTGCGCTCTTGCACATACTGCCGTAATAATTTAGCGGATAATACGTAGTCAGAGCTCTTGTGTGACTGGACCACTGGTTCTTCACGTGCTGCGCGGAATGATCATGGCGCCTGGATGGATTTCTCGTTTCGGATGGGTGGGGAAGATGGAAATCCTCGCTTGTGCGTGGATGGTCACAACTTGTCTTTCCGCCCAAGTTCTCATGCCGCCATCCGAACCCGGCGGCGCGGTGAGCCTCTTCAATTCCGACGCGGCCATCCTCGAAGCCAGGGAAATTCGCAAAGACGTTCCCTGCACCGTGGCCCCGGTCAAACCGATACTCGGTTTCGACCTTAAGTTTCACGCCGGTTACGAAGTCAGCGTCCCCCTCAAGGAACTCGCCGGCAGCGACAACCAGCTCACCATGGTTTTCCGTGTGGCCCCCGATCAAAAGCCCGACGATGCGGTCTATTTCTCGCAGCGCTGGAATGTCCCTATGATCGATTCCGACGCCGGCGGCAGTGCCCTGCTCTCCGGATATTTCGATGTGGGCGAAGGCAAGTACCACATCGATTGGCTGATGCGCGACCGCGGCGAGCGTGTCTGCTCCTTCAACTGGGACAGCGAAGCTTCGCTGCCCACCAGAGACAAGCAGATCGCGCTCGACATCGCGGCCAGCGCCGTGCAACCGGCCGATACCGAACCCTTCAAGCAGGAACCCCCGGTGGTGGCACGGGAAGCCCAGGCGGACCCGCTCAACATCAAAGTGATGGTCAACTTCGCGCCGCAGGACGCGCTGTCCGCTACCCTTCAGCCCATTGATACACGCGCCCTGCTTTCCATCCTGCGCAACATGGCGCGGGAGCCGCGCATCACCAGGTTCTCCATCGTCGCCTTCAACATGCAAGAGCAGCGCGTGCTCTACCGCCAGGAATCGGCCGCGCAGATCGACTTCCCCGCCCTCGGCGAGGCGCTCCGCTCGCTCAACCTAGGCACGGTCGATGTAAAACGGCTGGCGCAGAAGCACGGCGACGCCGAATTCCTGACCAGTTTCATTACCCAGGAGATCACCGGCGGCAAGGAGCAACCCGATGCCGTGATTATTGCCGGTCCCAAAGTTACCGTCGAGGGCGGCTTGTCGCAGGAATCGTTCAAGGGGGTCGGCGATCTGAAGTTCCCGGTCTTCTACATGAACTATAACGTGAACCCGCAGGCCAATCCGTGGCGCGATGCCATCGGATCGGCGGTGAAAACCCTCAAGGGCGCTGAGTTCACCATCAGCCGCCCACGCGACCTGTTTTTTGCCTGGACCGAGATTATCGGCCGTATCGTAAGATTAAAGTTCGGAAAGACTGCAACCGCAAGCGCTGCTGCACCCGTCATATGAATTATGCGGGTTGTGCTTACTGCGTTGGTTATCGCGTCGGCCGCATTCCCTTTGGCCGCGCAGAGGTTCGGGGCCACGGAGAATCTGGGGCCCGCCATCCCCACACCGCAATTCCTGGTGGAGCGAATGCTGGAGGCCGGCCATGTCAAACCCGGCGATATGGTTTACGACCTGGGAAGCGGCGATGGCCGGGTGGTCATCTGCGCGGCGCAGAGATTCGGCGCGCGCGCCGTCGGCGTTGAACTGATGCCTGACTTAGTCCGCAAAGCTCGTCAACGCATCCAGAGCCTGGGCTTGGCCGACCGCGTCAGCATCGTCGAAGACAGCGCCTTGCGCGTCGACCTGAGCCCGGCCGACGTTGTGACCATGTGGTTCCTCACCTACTCCAACCTGCGTCTGCGCCCCCACCTTGAAAAGCAGCTCAAGATGGGCGCCCGGGTAGTCTCCAATGAGTTCCCGATCCGCGGTTGGAAAGCCACCGAGATGATTCAAGTCAAGGTCGGCAAGATGGAACACTCCATTTTTGTCTACGAAATCGGCAAGACGAATTAGTCGCGAGCCCAGGAAACCCGTTCAGCGCAAAGCCGCTGGCCCAGGCGGCCAGGTCTTCGACCGGGCAATCAGGTGCCTTCAGCCAACCCATTCCTCACGGCCGGGGCTCCGCTCGGAGTGGTTGCCCACGGGTGCCAGTAGCTGGGGTGAGGTCGCGGCTTCGGAGTGGAACTATTTCGCCTTGCCGGCGTTCGCCAGCACGCTGCGCGCCAGGTAGTTCTCGATTTTGGCGCCGTTGCGGGCGGTCTCATAGTAGGCTGCGCGGAGCATCTGGTCCTTGCTGTTGAGCAGCATGTCGCGGATATTCTGCTGAACCCGCGGGTCATTCAATTCGCGCTGGCCGGCCGGTTCGCGGCTGATCACCTTGAGGATGCGGAAGCCCTCCGGGGTGGGGATGACCGGCGAGACGCCGCCTTGCGGCAGCGAAACCACGGCCTTGCGCAACTCCGGGGTTACGCGCTCCAGATCGCTCTGGCGCACGAAACCCATGTCGCCGCCGTTGGGCGCCGAATTGGCATCTTCCGAGTAGTTCTGCGCCAGCATACCGAAATCCACGCCCTGACGCAGTTGCGCGGCGATTCCTTCTACCTTGGCCTTCGCCTCCTTCTCGTTCTGCGCCTTGCTGTTCTTGAGATTGCGCACATTCGGGTCGGGGAATGGCGTCACCAGAATCTGCGCCATGTGAACGGTCGGTTCCGGCGGGTTGAAACTGGCTTTGTTGGCGCCGTAGAAAGTCGAGATGTCGGCGTCCGTGATGGTGATCTTGGACGTGATTTCCTTGTTCACCAACTTGTCCACCGTCAACTTGCTGCGCACCTTGGCCTTCAAATCGATGATGGTCATATGCTGCGCGGAGAGTTGTTTGTCGAACTCTTCCTTGGTGTAGGGCGCGCGCATTTTGGAGATCTCGCCCTCCACGTCGGCATCCACCGCCGCCAGCCCCAGTTTTTCGGCGCGCTGTAGCATGATCTCCTGGATAATCATGCTGGAGAGCAGATCGATCTTCTGCGCCATGATCTGGTCTTCGCTGGCGCCTTCGGCCTGTTGGGCGTTGGACTGATACGTCTTATCCAGTTCGGCCATAGTGATGGCGTGCCCGTTCACCTCGGCCGCGACGTTAGCTGGCGGCGAGTGCTTACAGGAGGCGAGAGAGAGCGCGGCGGCGCCCGCGGCAAGGACTACAAGAATGCGCTTCATTAGTGTGAGCTTATATTGTAGCCCCGAGGCGGGCCGCGTGGGATGCACCGAGGCGTGCTTGCCGATCATTCGGACTTGGAGTAGTAATAGGTGTACTTGCTATACAGTTCGGAAGCGCGCGCGCCGTTGGCCACGATGCCGAGGACGTTGTTCTCGCAGAGAGACTGCATGGCGCGGGTCACGTTATCGAACGTGGTGGAACCGATTTTAACTACCAGGACGGTGCCATCGGCCATGGTGGAGAGTAGGTTGGCATCGGCCGAGAACAACAGCGGCGGGGTATCGAAGACAGACCAGTTGAAGGTGCGGGGGAGTTCCTCGAAGAGCAGCCGCGCCTGCCGCATGTTGAGCAGTTCGAGGGGGTTCTTGACGGGCGACCCG
The DNA here is from genome assembly GCA_025358475.1 of Candidatus Solibacter sp. GTDB lineage: Bacteria > Acidobacteriota > Terriglobia > Bryobacterales > Bryobacteraceae > Solibacter. The sequence goes on along the minus strand of JANYJN010000243.1, from coordinate 2,124 downwards.
GCGGGCAGCAGATAGAGATTCATAGCTTCCACCCGGCGGAGGGCCTGGGCGAAGGTACATTGGCCGTTGAGGAAATCGCTGAGTCCGGGAGCGCGGTCGATCTGAAACAGGTTGTGGACAATGGGGCGGCGCAAGTCGAAATCGCCCAGCAGGACGCTATTCTCCGCCAGATGGGATTGGGCCAGTGCCAGGTTCACGGCGGTAAACGTCTTGCCTTCGGCCGGCGAGGGACTGGTGACCACGATGGTGTGCAGGGGTTGCAGCGACTGCAGGTGGTTGAGCCGGGTGCGCAGCGTGCGAAACTCCTCGGCCGGTGTTTCGTGCGAGTTGTTGAGATCCAGCAGGTGCGATTCCGGGGCGGGCGAGAAGGGCACCACCTGGACTTCGCTGAGCATTCCGGGGTGGATATTGAGCCGCAACGGACCAGCCGGGGCGTCCGAAACGGCGCCATTCGCCCCCCGGTCGGGCGGACGAAGATCCTGGCTGACCTGAATCACCTCGGCGGGAAGCTCCGGCGGCTCTTCGGGGGGCATCATCCCGCCCATTTCCGCCCGCCGTAATGCATCGTGAACTCTACTCATGGATTCTCCCCTGCGCCGCGCGTTTGACGATTCCGGTCATGTCTATGCGCTGGAGCCAAAGTATTTGTAGTAAGCTGCAGCGCTCATCACGATGGAGCCGAAAATAATCGCGCTCGACCAGGCCAGCCACAAAAGACGCCGTTTGCGGCGCACCAGCAAGGCGTTTTCCAGCAGCGGGATGCTGCTCAGAACGGGCAGATTGGTATAGGCGCGAACATCCTTCAAATTCTTCAGCGAGGTATTCTTCATCTCCTTGGCACCGGCCAGCACGATGCCCAGCATCAGGCCTATTCCGGCCCCCATGGCCGCAATCTGGGGGCGGTTGGGTTCGGAGGGCGCCTGGGGGTCGCTGGCGGCATCCAGCACTTCCAGGTTCTCACCGGCCTTGTGCTCTTCCAGGTTCTTGGCGGTATCGGAGACTTCATTCTTGCGGTGATAATCCTCGTAGGTCTGCTTGGCCAGTGCGAGGTCGCGCGTGAGGGAGAGGTACTGTCCTTCCAGTTGGGGGCTGCCTTCGACGCGCGACTGGTAGCTAGAGATCATCCGGTTCAGCTCCTGGATCTGCTTGACCTTTTCGTCCATCTGCAGACTCAGATTCTGCATTTCCGTTTTCACCACGTTGTTGGACGCGGCCAGATCCTGCACCGCCTTCAATGCCTGCTGATTGGGAACCCGCTTGATGGTAGGGGCGGCCGACGGAGCCGCGGCCTGTCTTTCCAGGTCTTCCTTCTCCACCTCCTGGCGCCTTTTCTCCATGGATGCCAGGCTCGCCTGGAGCCGCTTGATGGTGGGATGGTTGGGGGTCAACTGCTCCTGCAGCGCGGCGATCTCCGACTGCAGATTCATGATTCTCTGGTTGAGCTGGTTAAGCGTCTCGTTGCGGACCAGCGCCTGGCTGCCCACGGCGACCTGATCCTCGAGAATCGAATTGTAGTAATTCAGGTTGGTGTTGTTGTTCTGTAGCTGGGTTTCAAGCTGGAGTTTGGTTTGCTGCAGGCGGCTAAGACCTTCGTTGGCCTGCGTCACCATCATCTGATAGGTGTTCAACTGTGCCACGTTGGCCTGAAACTGCTCCGGCAGGCGGCCCATATTTGCCGCCTTGAAACTCACCAGCGCCTGTTCCAGAATATCCATCCGCTCTTTGGCCTGCTTCATTTCGTCGCCGATGAACTGGGAGGTGATGTTGGCCTGGTCTTTCTGCACCCTGGCGTTCTGCTCCATGAACTTGGTGACCAGTTGTTGGACCACGGCCTGGGCCTTAAACCGGTCCGGATAGGAGAAGGCGATGGTGAAAGCCGACGCGACGCGTCCGCCGCCGCCGGCAACTTCAATGGTATTAATATGGATGGCCTTGCGCATATCCGTGAGAACGTCTTCCATGGGATAACGCTTGCGCTCCTTAGGGTAGAGATCGAGCGCGGGGCGCTGGATCAGCTCGGAGAGACTGCCGCGGCTAAGGATTTCCTGCTGCATCTGCTGTAGACGCTGCTGCATCTGCATGTTGACCACGACGGGCACGAGGCGGTCGGAAATCTGCTGGGGC
>JANYJN010000192.1 GCA_025358475.1 Candidatus Solibacter sp. | reverse complement strand
CTGGCAGGCGCGCGGCGCGCAAATATCGCTGGAGCACGAGCAATATTCTCCCGATTCCATCGGCGACCTGTACGGACGCGTCTGCGAATTGCTCGGCCTGGAAGCCAACGTGGACGAGCACAAGGTCCAATGGTGGTCGGTAGCGGGAGACGGGCGATTCAAGGATCTGTTTCGGGAGATTCTGAACGTTTCCGAAGCCGGTCCGCGGCTGGATCGCGGTTTCCTAAGCACGGAGCGCGTCACGCATGGCGGTTTCGGTGCGCGCTTTTTTGCGCGGCTCGGACTGGCCGATGGCACGGCTATCCCGGAGGAGTTGCGCGCGCACGTGGCGGCGGGCCTGCAACTCGCCGTGGAAGACGCCGTCATCCGCATGGCCGGCGAAGGCGAGAACCTATGCCTGGCGGGCGGATTAGGGTTGAATGCGCTGGTGGTCTCGGCGCTGGAGAATCGCTCGGGCTACAAGAACGTGTTCGTGCAGCCGGTGGCGGGCAATGCGGGAACGGCCGTGGGCGCCGTGCTCGAAGCCTGGCACGGCGTCTACCGGCGCCAGGAGCGCGTCGCCATGAGCACGTTGAGCCTGGGCCCTGGCTTCGCGGCGGCGGAGATCAAGCAGGTGCTCGAAAACTGCAAACTGCGCTTCCACTACCTGGTGACCACCGACGAGGTGATCGAGAGCGCGGTGGCGCAGCTCAACGACAACAAGATTGTCGCTTGGATGCAGGGCCGCATGGAGTTCGGTTCGCGCGCGCTGGGCAACCGCAGCATTCTGGCGTCGCCCCTCAACCCGTATTCCACCGAGAACCTGAACATTTTCATCAAGCATCGCGAGCCGTTCCGCAAGTTCGCGGCCTCGGTGCCGGCGGAGCTATGCTCCACGTACTTCGAAGTGGGCCCCAACGCGCGCTACCTGGCCACGGTGGGGCGCGTCAAGCCGGCGCATCGCGAGACGTTCGCCGCGGCGGCGCTGGCCGGCGACATGGTGCGCGTGCACACCGTGGATCGCGACGAGAATCCGCTCTACTGGAAGCTGCTGCACGCCGCCGGCAAGGCCACCGGGCTGCCGGTGCTCTACAACACGTCGTTCAACCTCTTCGGCGAGCCCCTAGTCTGCACGCCGCGCGATGCCGTCCGCAGCTTCTACTCCTCGGGCATCGAAGCCATGTTCGTGGGCAACTTCTTTTTGCAGAAGTAAGACAGGCCTCCCGGCCTGTCTCTTCAACCTTTGCCGATCGCGCAGTAGCGCCCGTCGGTGACGCGTGCCAGATCGTTCGGCGCGAGAATCAATTGGCAGCCGCGTACTCCGGCGCTGACCGAGATCACGTCCCAAAGGATAGCCGTCTCCTCCAGGTAAAACGGGTACGGTTTCCTGGTGCCGACCGGGGACACGCCGCCGCGAATGTAGCCCGTCAGACCGAGAACTTCCTTCACCGGGACGAGTTCCACCTTTTTGTTTCCGCTGGCCGCGGCCAGAGCTTTCAGATCGAGCTCCGCATTGGCCGGGATGCATGCAATCAGCACGCCGGAGCGGTCGCCGCGCACCACCAGCGTCTTGAACACCTGCTCCACCGGCATGCCGATCTTTGCCGCCACGCTGGGCGCGCTGAGGTCTCGCTCATCCACCGTGTATTCGCGCAATTCGTAGTGAATGCCGGCTGCATCCAGCATGCGCGCGGCGTTGGTCTTGACGGGGGACTCCTTTTTTGCCATCAGCTTTATTGTAGGGCCCGGCATAGCCGCAAGCCGCAAACGGAACAGCGCGCAGAGCCCGAAGGGCGAAAGACAGTAGCCCACGGCGCACAGCCGTGGGTGGCAGGTGGGCGGCGTTTGCCAGCCCCGGAACGGGGCGAAAGAAGGACCGCCGCGTTGGTTCTTCCGCCCCGTCCCCGGGATGAGGCGGGACCGTCTTTCTCCCAGTGCTGGCGCACTGGGCTATTATCTTTCGCCCTGCGGGCTTTCCAACGCGGAGGTGTGCGCCGCCAGGTGGACCGACGTGGCTTTGATCACGGCAGACACGCTCTCGCCCTCGCCGAGCGCCATTTCGGCGGCGGATTGCGCCGTGACCAACGCGACCAGCGGAAAACCGCAATCGAGTTCCACGCGCGCCAGCGGGCCTTCCGCAATCACCGCGCGCACGCATCCCGCCAACCGGTTGCGCGCGCTCGATACCTGATCCATCTGGCGCGTGATGGCGACGTCCTCGGCGCGGATGCAGGCGAAGACCGGCCCGGTCTCGCCGGAATCCACGCACTGAATCCGCGCGCCGTTCACCTGGCCGTTAACCTTCAAGACGAGCAGTCCGGATTCGCGGCCCACGATTTCCGCGGCCAGCACGTTCTCCACGCCCACCGATTCCGCCACCTGGGAATCGGCCGGCTGGCTGAAGACCTCCTGCACCGGTCCGGTCTGGCGGATGCGCCCGTTCACCATCACCGCCATCCAATCGCCCAGCGCCACGGCCTCCATGCGGTCGTGGGTGACGACGATGCTGGGAACGCCGCCAGTGAGCAGCATACGCCGCAGTTCGTAGCGCGTGCGGGAACGCGTGGGCGCATCCAAAGCGGAGAGCGGTTCGTCGAGCAGCAACAGCGCGGGTTGGGCAGCCAGCGCCCGCGCCAGGGCGACGCGCTGTTGCTGGCCGCCGGAAATTGCGCGCGGATTGCTGGCGGCAAGCTCCGCCAATCCGAACGTGTCCAGCAACCGGCGCGCGGTCTCGCGGGGCGCGGCGTAGGCGACGTTTTCCGCCACGGTGAGATGCGGGAATAGCGCGTAGTCTTGAAACAGGAATCCGGCCCGGCGTTCTTGCGGCCGCAGATGAATGCCGCGCGCAGCGTCAAACCAGGGGCGCTCGCGAAACACGATGGACCCGGCACCGGGCCGCTGCAAGCCGGCGAGCATGCGCAGCAGCGTCGTCTTGCCGGAACCCGATGGGCCGAAGAGCACCGTGACCGGCGCCCGGTCGAGCGGAATGCGCAAGTCCGCCTCCACTTCAAAGCCCTTCGAGAGGCGCTTGCGGCACTGGCAAATCAGTTGATCGGCCATACCGCCCAGATGCGCCGCTGGAGCGCGTAGGTGAGTGCCAGCACGGTGAAAGAGACGCACAGCAGGAACAGCGAAGTCTGGCTGGCCGCGGCGTAGTTCAGCGCCTGCACGGAATCGTAGATGGAAATGGAAACGGTGCGCGTGACACCAGAGATGTTGCCGCCCACCATCAGCACAACCCCAAACTCGCCGAGCGTGTGAGCGAAGCTGAGTATGGCTCCGGTGGCGATGCCGGGCAAGGAGAGCGGCACAATCACGCGCCGGAAAGTGGCGGCGCGCGACACGCCCAGGCACCAGGAGGCCTCCAGGAGTTTACGGTCTACCCCGGCGAAAGCGGCGGCCACCGGCTGCACCGTGAACGGAAAACTGTACAGTACGCTGGCCAGCAGCAGGCCCTGGAAAGAAAACGGCAGCATGCCGCCGGTGAGTTTCGCATAGACGGCGCCCAGCGGGCTGCGAGGGCCGATGGCCAGCAGCACGTAGAAGCCGAGCACCGTCGGCGGCAGCACCAGCGGGAGGGCTACCAGCGCTTCCACCAAGAACTTCCATCGCCGCGGGGAAAACGTCAGCCAGTAGGCGATGGGCAGGCCGAGAGCCAACAAAATCGCGGTGGTCGCGCCCGCCAGCCGCACGCTGAGCCAGATTGCCTGCCAGTCCATATCACTCTCCGGGAACGAAAAAGCCGTACTGTTTCAAGATGCGCCGTCCGGCGGCGGAAAGCAGGAAAGCGCGGAATTCGCGCGCCGCCGGGGAATCTTTCAGGATAATGCCGCCCTGTTCCACGCGCGGATAGGCGTCCAGCGGAATCTCCCAGTAGCGCCCGCGGGCCCGCACGGGAGGTGCCACCGCCAGAGACAGCGCGACGATGCCGGCGTCGGCGGCGCCGCTTTCCACGAACTGAAGCGTCTGCGCGATGTTTTCGCCCAGCACGAGTTTCGGGCGCACGATTTCTTCGAGGCCCAAAGTGCGCAACGCGGCCTGCGCGGCGCGGCCGTAAGGCGCATGCTGCGGGTTGGCGATGGCGACGTGTTTCACCGAAGGTTGGCGCAGGGCCGTCGCCGGGTCCAGCGGAGAGGCGGCCGGCACCCACACCACCAGGCGGCCCACTGCGTAGGTAAAAACCGAATTACCCGCGCCGAGGCCGGCGGCTGCCAGCTTGCGCGGGTACGCGACGTCGGCGGAGAGAAACGCGTCGAAGGGCGCGCCATTGGCGATCTGCGCGAAGAAGTTGCCGCTGGAACCGTAGGCGATCTGCAATTCGACCGTGGGAGCGGCAGCGCGAAATTCGCGTGCGATTTCCGGCAGCGCGAAATTCAAGTCCGCGGCGGCCGCGACGGTTAGCTTTTGCGCAGCCTGGTGGGGGGCGCACGCGGCGCAAAAAAGTGCCAGGGCAAGCAAAGTTGCGCGGAGCTGCACGCCACTCGTCTTTCCCCGGTGGCGGGTGCCTGCATAAATGGTGGGGCGGACCCACTGGTCCGCGGCCGACGCCCCCGTCGGCCCGCTGGCACCCTGCAAGATGCTGACCCCATAGTTCCGGCAGCGGGACGAGGGC
>JANYJN010000190.1 GCA_025358475.1 Candidatus Solibacter sp. | reverse complement strand
TCGGCGAACTGGTGCGCCGCTACGAGGGAAGGATTTTCCGGCTGGCGCAGCACGTCACCCAGAACCGCGAGGATGCGGAAGATGTGCTGCAGGAAACGTTCATGAAGGCCTACGAGCACCTTAACCAGTTCAAGGGCGATTCCAAATTCTATACCTGGATCGTGCGGATCGTGGTCAACCAGGCGTTGATGAAGTTGCGCCGGCGGAAGACCGACAAGTCGGTCTCGCTGGATGAGACCATCGATACCGGCGAAGATATGGTGGTACGTGAGATTGCGGCATGGGGCGAGGATCCCGAGCAACAACTCTCGCGAGAGGAATTGGGCGGCATTCTGGACACGGCGATCCAGAGTCTGGAACCCCTCTATCGAAGCGTGTTCGTTTTGCGTGATATTGACGAGCTATCGACAGAGGAGACGGCCGAAGCGCTTGGTCTTTCGGTTCCGGCGGTGAAGAGCCGATTATTGAGGGCCAGATTGCAACTGCGGGAGAAGTTGACCCGCTTCTTCAGGCGTAAGGGAGACGACGCTTTTGCTTACATGTAAAGATTTTTTGAGCGAGCTGAGCGACTACCTCGACGAGACCATCGACGCGGGGTCGCGGACGGTATTGGAGCGTCACATCACCGAGTGCCCCAATTGCTGGGTGATCGCCGACACCACGAGAAAGACGATTCAGATCTACAAGGGCATGGAGCCCTACCCGATTCCGGCCGACGTGGAGAGCCGCCTGATGCAGGCGCTCGAAAAGAAGATGGCGGCGAAGCAGAAGTAGCCTGCCTCGCCCCTCGAAGGCTACTGGACGGCCAGTGTCACGCTTAACTGGCTGGCTCTGGCAGTGCTAACTGGCCCGATATAAACAATCAGAGGGATGGCCGCACCGGTTGGAGCGGTGGGGGGCACAATCGCGTTGATCTGGGTGAGCCCGGCGACCGAACCTTGGGATGCCCCGGCATAACTGGTGACCGCGGCCTGTCCATTGATTTCCACCCGGCAGGTACTGTCGGCCACAGAGACGGCACCCATCGCGACAGCTCCGTCGGGCAGCGGAAGATAGAACGGAACGCTGGGGATCCCGCTCAGTATCCCTGAGGGCCACAGTAAGGGCGACCCTGGGCCTGGCGATCCCGGGGGAGACGAACCCGGGGTTGGCGACATGGTCATCCCCAGAGGCAACCCGGTTGCCGTCCAGGTATATGGCGGCGTCCCGCCAGTCGCTTGCATCAAGAGCGCCGGGTAGGCGACGCTCTGCGTGCCGCCGGGCAGCGGCGGCGCAGTGCTGATACTCAGCGGAGCAGCGATGTTCACCTTAAACGTGAAGCCTGCTGTTTTTGGCGTACCGCTGTTGTCCGTAGCCAAAATGCCGATGTTCACTGGGCTGGCCGCCGTGGTGGGAGTGCCGCTCAAGACGCCCATAGGGCTCAAGCTGAGACCGGGGGGCAAACTCGTAGCACTCCAGGTGATGGGCAAGGTTCCGCCCTGTTGCTGAAGGGGGGGCGAGACGTATCGTGCATTGACCACTCCGTTGGGCAATGACTGGGTGACGATCGTCATGCTGCCGGAGAGAACAACGCTCAGTGGCATTGGTGGGGTTGCCGCAGAGGCCACACCGGAGCTATCCGTGGCGGTAAACGTCGGCGTGTAAGAGCCGGCGATTGGTACGCCGGATAGGACTCCGGCGGCGCTCAGGCTCAATCCCGTCGCCGCCAGACCAGTGGCGGACCACGTATATGGCCCTTTTCCTCCGGTGGCCGTAAGTGCCGTGGAATAAGCCAGTGTCTCCATGCCCGTCACAAGCCCTGTGGTGGTGACAGTTACGGTGGGAGCGGAGACGCCGACAGTATAGGTGGCCGCCGCTTCGAGTGGGATTTGGGTGCTATCGGTGACGCTGATTGCCAGAGAGTAGCTGGTTCCGGCCGCGGCGGTGGGCACGCCGCTCAACAGGCCCGACGTACTCAGCCCCATACCTGGGGGCAGGCCCGATGCGACGCTCCACGTGTAAGGCGGCGTTCCACCAGTGGTCTGTAGCGCGGCTATGGAGAATGTATTCTGCACAACGGGGATGGGCACTCCCGTGCCCGTAGGAATGAGGCTGGCGGTGATCGGCGGAGTCGGGTCGATAATCAGAGGGAAAATCACCGAGGCGCGTGCCTTCAGTGAATCGGTGACGGTGATGGTGGAACCAGCCATCAGATCACCCATTCCGGTGACATACAAGCTGATGGTGGATCCTTTCGGAGCAGGGTTCTTGGCGGAATTGATGGAGACGCCGCCCGTGGCGTCGTTGTTGAGTACGGCCGCCTGCCCCAATCCGAGACCGCCAAAAGTGAAGACGCCGGGAATCTCGGGAACAAACCTAACGGGAAACCAGTCGGTGTAGGGCGGATTTGCACTGGCGCCCACTTCCACCACCTGAACCCACGCGTTGAGCGAACCGAGAGTGTTCAGATTGACGATGGGCGGGGCGGCCGGAAACGCGGCGGATGGGGGAACGGGCACAACCGCATTGATCTGGTTGCTCGAAACCATAATGATGGGCGCCGGTACGGCGATGTAGGCCGCCTGTAGGAGAGTGACGGGATCAAATATGGCCGGGTCGTGGTTGACAAATCTGAACATCACCGTATACGTAACGGCGCCGGTGCTGGTGCCAGGTGGGGCCGCGGCCAGATAAGGAAAAGGGACCTCCGTGGGGAAGGTGGAGGGGAAAGTGGTGGAAACTTGCGCCGAAACCACCGAAGCAGGTCCGATATTCTGGCCAAAAATCGCCACAAGTTCGCGGGGTGAGAGGGCTGAACTGCCGGGCAGGGGTGGAACCGGCACGGGATCCAACCCCATGGTTCCCTTCCAGGTCGCCGTACTCTGATAGCTCGCTGCGTTGAGAATAGCGCTAATCTGCGGAACCGTCCCGTCGGTGACGGAGAAGGCCACCGATGCCGCCTGCGGAGTTGGGTTGCTGAGCGTGCTTGGGTTGGCCACGGTGAGCGTGAATGTGCCGGGCTTGGTGAGATAGCTGGGATTGAGAGTGGCTTGCAGATACTGGCGGCTGAGCAACGTTGGGGCCAAGGCCGGCAGTGGCTGGGCCCCATCGGGCGTAAGTTGCACCGACGAGTTACTGAAAAAATTGTCGCCCCAGATGGTGATCACGGGGGGCACCCGCCCGCTGGAGGGGGCCGCCGTTACGTTGCTGGGGAAGATGGATCTGATGGTGGGAGGCCCGGCTGACACATTCAGACTCACGCTGACCACCGCGGCAACCACGCCAGTCGCGATGTTGGTGAAAGTGACGGTCCCGGCATATGGCCCTACATTGAGCGTAATCAGGGCATTGTAGTCGATCGAAACGTAAATGGGCACATAGTTGCCCAAGAGCGCGACACCGCTGGTGGTAACGTTGGGAAGCTGGTTCAACACGTTGATCTTAAGCCAGTTGGCGGTCTTGCTGGACGCAGCCGTTACCGTGAACGGTATGGTGCCGCCGTTGGAGGTGACGTCGAGCGCCGGGTACTGGATGGTGGGCAAGGCCCCGGAATCCCCGGTTGTATAGTTAAAGGCCAACACAGGATTGGTCCCGGAGACCCCAGGCGTGTAGTTGGTTGCGTGCGTGTCCGGGGTCACTGCCAGTGAGGATGGCGGATTGGAAATCGAAAGCGTGACGGGAACCTGCGTGACGCTGGTTGCGGGGGAGGTGCCTAAATAGATGATGCCGGTGTAGCTTTGCGGGCTCAAGCCGGTAGGATTCACAGTGATGGTGAGTGTCAAAGGCGAGGTTCCACCACTTGGCGTTACCGTCAACCAACTCCCAAGCGGCGACACGGCTGCCGTCAAGGTATAGCCCGTGGCAGTCGATTTCGACAGTGTGGCGGTGAGCTTGCCTGCAGCCGGGAGCGTCGTGCTATTCACCTGGTAGGTGAAATTGAACGAAGTGGGGCTGGCCGTCGGTTGGGCTCGCAGCGTGTCGGCACCCAGGAGGACCAGAGATGCCAAGACCACAGATTTCAAACCATCGGTCTTCATACGTGCTACTTATCGGCAGTTGTACTGGAAGACTTTAGAGCGGTGGCAGACTGGGGACGAAGGTGGAGATGGGGGAGTGGCCGGTATTAGACGATCTGAACGGACTGGGAAGCGGACCCCGTGGACCCTGCCCGACAGATCGGCACGTCAGCGAAAACCTGTAGAGAGAGGGGGAAATACGGGCGGCCTTGGCTGCGGGGAAAGTCCACAGGCGGGACATCCATGCCCCACTGGCGCAATAGAACTGAGAGTGGTCTCCGCCGTCTGAATTTGTGCTGTCGGGCGCAACCTCTCCCTCACGGCCGGGGCGTTAGTCGAGCATGTCCAGCGCGCCTTGCATCTCGCTTCTGGCGTGCTGGTCGCCGGCGCGGGCGGTCACTTCGATGCCTTGCAGATACACCTCGCGGGCCTCCTCGACGCGGCCCATCCGTTCCAGGGTCTGGCCGCCGTGAAAGTAAGCGGGCCCATAGTCTGGATTGGCGGCCATGAGGGCGCGGAATTCGCCCATGGCGGCTTCCAGGTCGCCGGTATTGCGATACTCCATCGCCAGACCGTAGCGCGCGAAACAATCGCCAGGCTTCTGTTCCACGATGCTCTTCAGGATGTCGAGACGAGTACTTGGCATGCTTGTGTTACTATACCCTGCAAAATGGCCTGTCCCTACTTCTACCCGGTCGAGGCGCGCGCGGGAAGCGCCATGCTGCCGCTGGGAGCGTGGTGGAAAGGCGTCTGCCTCGCAGTGCCCGGCGCGCCACCGGCCGAAACTGGAGCGGCCGGTGACAGTTTCTGCGACACCAACTGCAACCTGGGCTATGCGCGCGGCGAGTGCGCCAGGTTTCCCGCGGGCGAGGGGCCGGACGCGGTCCGGTTCACAATTTCCAGCCACGAAAGCACGGCTATCCACATCTATTACGTAATAGAGCGCGACCACCATCCGTTCGCCCACGGGCGGCTGGAGTATGCGCCCGCCACGGCCGCCTTCGTGACGCCACCCGAAACAGTTACCCTGGCGCGTCAGGCGCAAGCCTACGTGGAGAGCTATTTACGGCGCAAGGAGGAGTTCTGATGGAAGGCAAAGCGGTACGCGAATCGGCGTCGGAGTATTCGGAGCTGGCCTTGCCTAACGACGCCAACGGCCTCGGCAACGTGCTGGGTGGCAAGGTGATGCACCTGGTGGATCTGGCGGCTGCCATGGCGGGCATGAGGCACGCGCGCCAACCCATCGTGACCGCGTCGGTAGACAGTCTTCACTTCCTGCATCCCGTGCACATCGGCGAACTGATCATGCTGCGCTCTTCGGTGAACCGCGTGTTTCGCTCCTCCATGGAGATCGGGGTCAAGGTGATGACGGAGAAGTTACTCACGGGGGAGCGCTTGCACACCTGTTCGGCCTACCTGACTTTTGTGGCAGTGGACCGGGATGGGAGGGCCATTGCGGTACCGCCCGTGATTCCCGAAACGGAAGATGAAATCCGGCGGTACCGGCAAGCCGGGGAGCGGCGGGAGTACCGCCTGGCGATGCGCAATCGCCTAAAAGCCTAGCCGGTTAGTTTTCCTTGTACATATACTTAATGGCCGGCTTGTAGAGCAGGATATTCGGCCCTTCGCTACGGTTCACTTTGAGACAGCAGCGGTCGTACCACTCAATCACGCCGTGCAGTTTTTCGCCATCCCGCAAGACGAACACCATCGGGGTCTTGGCCTGCATCTGCTTTACGTAGTAAAAATTTTCAGCGTTGGTCTGATCCGGCGGGACCGGTTTCTTCTGCAGGGGCGCACGGCGGGGCGGAGCGATCTGCTCTTTAATTTCGTTCAACGACGGACGGATAAGTTTGCGATTGACAGCTTCCACGGGATGCCATCCTTTGATGAGATTATGACTGGCCGTCGCTACGCGCTACCGCGGCGCGGTTGTAAGTTGGATTCTTCCGGCTTGCACCCATAAATAACACAATGGACCCTCCGCCGCAACGTGAGACGGGGCGTGCGGGATAGGCAGGCTCGCCTGGAGCTCGAGGCATGCGCTTCAACGCAAAGATGCAGAGACCGCGGAGGAAGCGAAGAGAGCGCATTTCTTGAGGGCTGGACGGTCGACCGCAGGCGAAAGAAGGACGGCGCGAGGCGGCCCGGCCAGGGCAAGTCAAAGCGTGCCCCGCCTGGGTCACTTGCCGGTCAATGCGTGCCAGTGTTTCTTCAGGCGCTCGGCGAGGCTTGGTTTCGATTGGGGCGGCGGCCCGTCCAGGGCAGGCACCGGCCAGGGGTCCTGCAGGGTTGGCGGCGGAGGCGAAGCCTCGCAGGGGCGGTCGCCGGCGAAGCGGATGGCTACGCCCAGCAAGGCATATTCACGGCGGACACGCTGGCCGTCCTTTTTCTCCATGCAGATGGAAAAGCCCGGCAGCGTGGACGCGCCGTTCTTCGACGTCATTTCCACTTCTTTGAGCAGCACCGGCGAGTATCCCTTGAGATTGCGCTCGATATATCCGGTCTCATAGCGATGATGGCGCAGGCTCCAGACAAAGACGCGGAAGCTATCGAAATCCCATGGCTGTTTGCTGTCGGCGGTGGTGGTCCACAACCAAACCTTCTTCTTCAGATCGCCGTCTTGCACTTCGCCGAGCGGGAAATAGCTGACGATGCGCTTGCCCTCGGCGTATTGCGCCACGTCGTCGGGGATGGCCATGGAGACGAGGCGCGTGAGGACCCACCCGGCTTGGCCGGAGGGGGTGCGGATCAGGCTCCAGCCATCGGTGCGGGGCGCGAGTTTCTGGGGCGGAAGCTTCTCGGCGTCGGTTTCGTCGCGCTCGCTCTTAGAGAGTTCCAACCAGTCCGCTGGCGGCGCGGGCGGCTTCGGCATGGGCGGCGGCGGAACTTTAGGCGCCTTCGCCGCTTCCTTCTTGGGCGGTCCCTTGGGCTTCTTGGGAGCGGGCGGGATCAGGGACTTGCGCGGGGCGTCGGAACGCGGCAGCACGATGGATTGCAGCACGTGGAATTTCTCGTTTTCCTTGAGTTGCAGGAAACTGGGGGAGGAAAGCACGGGCTGGGTATGGATGTTGAGTGGCGCGTAAGTGGTGGCCACTCCCTGGGAGGGCAGTTTGGCGGCTCGCGCGGTCAACTCACGCAGCGCGTCCATGTCCCCGGAGGCGAGCAACTGGCGCTCGTCCGTCCACCCCTCGACGCCGCTAAGGGTACGTACCCGGAGGAAACGGCGGCGGGTCTGGAGGATGTCCAGACGGTCGCCATGCTTAACACTGGTGACGGTGGAAGACTGAAGGGGAATGTCGCTGCGGATCTTGAGGACGGCGGGGCCAACGAAGGCTTCGCCGACGGGCTGCGCGCGCGGCGGTCCCTTGGAACAGCCGAACAGCAAGAGCAGAGCGGCTGCCAAGCTTACCTTTGATATGGAACCTACGGCCACGCTTGCCTATGAGTTTACCAGCCGTACCTGCCGCCACCCTATCTAAAATGGAGTAGTGAGGCTGAAATTCAAGCGCGCCGCGTTTGTGGCCACCGGTGGATTGCTGGTGTTTGTGGTGCTGGCCAAGTGGCTGCTCCGGCTCATGCCGCTGCCACACGGGCGGCTGCAATACATGATCGCCGGAACCGCGGCGACGGCAGCGGCTCTGGCAACGGTGTTTGCGTTGGTAGTGATCCGCAAGGCCCGTTCGGCTGCGACTCGGTGCGAATAAGGGCGGACTTTGGCGGCAGATTGGGGATGGGCCCGAGCCCAAAAGGCACCCGACACGCGGCCAAGTGCATACTCGTATTCCGTTTGCCCCAGACCTCTATGAGGCGGCCGTGCGTGACGCCTCCGAACGCGACCGAGAGCAGGCGTTATACAGGATACGGCGGACTTCGGGTTCGCAGAAGGGTTGGGCCAGCAGGTCATAGGCGCCAAGGTTGAGCGCTTCGGCCCAGAAACGGGCATCGGCCTGCAGATCGGTGACAATTACTTCGGTTTCCCGCGGACATTCGCGGGCGAGCTGCAGGACGTCCAGCCACTTGCCATCGGGCAGGGCGGCTTCGGTGAGAATCACGCCGTATTCTTGCTGGCGGAGCCGGGTGCGCGCGTGGTGCAGAGATGGGACGTGCTCCAATT
>JANYJN010000186.1 GCA_025358475.1 Candidatus Solibacter sp. | reverse complement strand
TACGGCGCTGGCCGGAAACCCCGCCAACCAGATCCTGGTGGTGGACAACGGTTCTAGCGACGGAAGTGCGGATTTTCTGCGGCAGAGTTTCCCCGACGTCACCGTCCTCGCCTTGCCGGAAAACCTGGGTTTCGGCGGCGGCTCCAATGCCGGGTTTCGCGCCGCCAAAAACGATATTGTGGTCCTGCTGAATAGCGACATGCGCGTGGCCCCCGATTTTCTGGCGCCCCTGCTGGAAGGGTTCAGCGACGCCGAGGTGTTCGCGGTCTCCTGCCAGATTTTCTTCACCGACCCAGACAGGCTGCGCGAGGAGACGGGCCTGACGCAGGGCTGGTGGCAGGACGGCGGCTTGCGCGTCCGCCACCGCGTCGACGATGGAGTTGACGACCTTTTCCCGTGCTTCTACGGCGGCGGCGGAAGTTGCGCGTTCGACCGCGCGAAGTTCCTGGAACTGGGCGGATTCGACGGGCTGCTGGAACCTTTTTACCTGGAAGACACGGACCTGGGCTACATGGCATGGAAACGCGGCTGGAAGGTGTTTTACCAGCCGCGCAGCGTGGTTTACCACGAGCACCGGGGCACCATCGGCAAGAGGTTCACCGAGGAACAGATCCAGGCGGTCCTGAAGAAAAACTACCTCCTGTTCTGCTGGAAGAATATTCACGAATGGCCGCGTCTGGCAGCGCACTTCTTCTTCGCCTGGGCCGGCGCCATTCTGGCCGTGGTGTTCGGCGACATCCCTCTTCGCCCGAACCTGGCGGCGCTGTGGCGTGCCTTCCGGCAGCTTCCGCAGGCCATGCGGTCGCGCCGCCGCGCGCTGGGTTTGGCCGCGATCACCGACAGCGAAGCTTTCAAACGCCCGATGGGCGGGTACTTCCGCGATCGCTTCGCCGCCATGGATCCCGCCCCCGACCGGCCGCGCGTGCTGTTCGTCTCGCCGTACCCCATCTGCCCGCCCGTGCACGGCGGGGGCGTGTTCATGTACCAGACGCTGCGCGAGATGGTGAAGCTGGCTGAGGTTCACGTGGTGGAACTGCTGGACTGGCCGTCGCAGGAAGCCCAGAACCAGGGACTGCGCAACTTCTGCGCCTCGGCGGAGTGGCTGGTGCGGCCCAGCGGTCGGCCCAAAGGCATGGGGTCGCTGGAACCGCATGCGATTTGGGAGTTCGCCAATGACGATCTGGAATGGCTGATCCACCGCCAGTTGTATTGCCGCCGGATCGATGTGCTGCAACTGGAGTACACGCCGATGGCGCAGTACCGCGGCGAGTTTCGCCGCATCGCGACCGCGCTGTTCGAGCACGACATCTACTTCCAATCCATCGGGCGCGGCCTGGGGCACATGGCAGGCGCATTGGCTGAGATGAAGGCGCGCATCGAATACCTACGCGCGCTACGCTACGAACTCGGCGTGCTGCCCGGCTTCGACCAGGTGCAGGTCTGCACTCTGGCGAACCGCGATTACCTGCTCAGTTTCCGCCCCGAACTCGGGCCGCGCATGCGGGCGGGTCTGCGCGCCGGCATCGATACGGGCCGCTACCAGTTTCAACCGAGGGGCCGCGAGCCGCTGACCATGCTGTTCCTGGGGAGCTGGCGGCATGACCCCAATCGCGTGGCGGTGGACTGGTTCGTGCGGCTGGTGCTACCGTTGATTCTGGCGGAAGAGCCGGGGGCGAAAATGGTCATCGCGGGCAGCGATCCGCCGCCGGAACACACGTATGCCGATTACGCGGCGCACATGCAAATGCTCGGCTACGTCGAGGATGTGCGGGAAGCTCTGGCGCGCTACGCCATCTTCGTATGCCCGATTCTCAGCGGCTCGGGAGTGCGCGTGAAGTTGTTGGAGGCATTCGCCGCGGGCATTCCGGTGGTGTCCACGAAAGTGGGCGCCGAAGGCCTGGCAGTGAAGGACGGGGATCTCTGCGCCCTGGCCGACGACCCGGCTGAATTCGCCGCCCGCGCGGTGGAACTGCTGCGCGACCCGGAGCGTGCCGCCGCCATGGCGGAGCGCGCCCGCGCCGAAGTGGAAGCCCATTGGGACATGGCCGCCATCACGCGGCGGCTGGTGGAGAGCTACCGCGACCTGGTGAAGGAGAAGCGGGCGTGAGGGGGGGAGTTGTGGAGAGGGAAGATGTGTGTTCACCGCAGAGACGCAGAGAACGCAGAGGGAAGCGCAGAGAAAGCCATAGAGAATCGGGATTCACACGTTTTCCCGAGTCATCGCACTCTTATTCTTGTGTTCTCTGCGCTTCCCTCTGCGTCTCTGCGGTGAATCGGCTTCCTGGCTGGTTCCGGCTTCGGCGAGTTAGGGAGCGGCGTTACTTCCCTTTCGGATTCAGATCGCGCTTGATGCGGCTTACAATGTCGTTGGCCGTGCGATCCATTTCTTTCGGAGTGCCGCCCTTTGCAGGCTGGTACACCGACCAGACGACTTGCCGCGACTTGGCGTCCACCAGGAAGATGGTGCCCTTGGCGCGCCCGAACGACGAGTTCGCTCCCGGATTCGACAGCTTGTTCACGGTATCGCCCATCAACGGGTTGGGATCGTCGGCGGTTTTCTCGGCTTTCGCAGGCAGCGCCGGCTTGTCGCTCTCCGGTGTCGGGGAGAACTCTTCCAGTTTTGTCTGGAAGCCTTCGCCGAGTTGGTCCGTGAACACGGCATCGGCGAGTTTCGGATCGGTCACGATCTGGAAGACGTGGTCCGAGATGAGGCGGTTGGCCAGGAACTGGTCCAGCCCTTTGGACATCTTCAGCAGGTACACCGTGTGCACGTTGGCCAGATCCGCGGCGCAAAGCATGACCGCCGAGCAGGAGAAAAGGACCGCAAGCCGCTTCATAGAACCCATGATATCCAGACGCGCGTCACTGGGGAAAAGTCGAAGCCATGTATAAGACCCTCACCATCACGGTCATCATCCCCTGCCTGAACGAAGAGCAGGGCATTGAAAAGGTGCTGCGCGCCATGCCGGAGTTCGTCGATGAGGTGATCGTGGTGGACAATAATTCCACCGATCGCACCAGCGAAGTGGCTGTCGCCCTGGGCGCCAAGGTGGTGCGCGAACAGGTGCGCGGGTATGGCCGCAGCTACAAACGGGGATTCGCCGAAGCCACGAGCGACCTGATCATCACGCTTGACGGCGACCACAGTTACCCGGTGGATGCGATCTCTTACCTGATCGAGGCTTTCCTGCACCTGGGAGTGGATTTCCTCAATGCGTCGCGCTTCCCGGTGCGCGACCGGCGCGGTATGAGCCTGATCAACGAGATAGGCAACCTGGGCCTTTCGCTGTCCATGTCGCTGCTCTTTTTCCACTGGGTGCGCGACTCACAATCCGGCATGTGGGTTTTCCGCCGCTCCATACTGGAGAACATGAAGTTGGAATCCGACGGCATGGGCTTCAGCGAGGAGATCAAAATCGAGGCGCTGCGCGACGCACGGATTCGATTCGGCGAGATATCGATCATGTACACTTCGCGGGTGGGCGAGACCAAGCTCAATCTCTGGCGCGACGGTGTGCAGAATCTTGTGCTGCTATTGAAGAAGCGCTTCTGGCGATGAAGATCAGCGCCATCGTGCCGGTATGGAATGGCCGCGACCTGGTGGCGCGGCTACTGACCACGCTGGTTGCGCAGACGCGCCCGGCCGCCGAGTTGCTGATTGTCGACAACGGCTCTACCGACGGCGCCGCCGAGGTAGCGCGCTCCCGCGGCGCACGGGTGATCGCCATGGGCCGCAACGCCGGATTCGCCGCAGCCGTCAATCGCG
>JANYJN010000016.1 GCA_025358475.1 Candidatus Solibacter sp. | reverse complement strand
CCGCGCCGAATTCGAACGCTACTGGCGCCAGAACATCGAGCCGCTGCTGGCTGACGCCAAGCCCTCTCTCGGCAAGACGCTGCGCTACCTGGTGACCGACAGTTGGGAACTGGGCGGCGTCAACTGGACCGGGAAATTCCGCCAGGAGTTCCGCGCGCGCCGCGGCTACGATCCCTTGCCCTACCTGCCCGTCGCCGCCGGCCGCATCCTGGACAGCCGCGATACCAGCAACCGCTTCCTTAACGACCTGCGCCGCACCGTGGCAGATCTCGTCATCGACGGCCACTACCGCCCCTTTGCCGAGTTCGCCGCGCGTTACGGCCTTGGCATCCACCCGGAATCCGGTGGGCCGCACGGCGCCCCGCTCGATGCGCTGGAAACGCTCGGCGTAAGCGCCTTTCCGCAGATGGAATTCTGGGCGCGTTCCCCCATCCACCGGGTGCGCGACGAAGAGCGCTTCTTCGTCAAGCAGGGGTCCAGTGCGGCGCACACTTACGGCAAGACGCTGGTGGCGGCGGAAGGCATGACGTCAATCGGCCCCCAGTGGGAAGAGTCCATCTGGCGAAACCTCAAGCCCACCTTCGATCAGGCCGTGTGCGAAGGCTTGAACCGGCTGGTCTGGCACACTTTCACCTCGTCGCCGAAGGAGGCCGGATTGCCCGGACAGGAATATTTCGCCGGCACGCATCTCAATCCCAACGTCACGTGGTGGAATAAGGCGGGGCCGTTTCTGACTTACATCAATCGCAGCCAGTTTCTCCTCCAGCAGGGCGTGCCGGTGAGCGACGTGCTCTATTACTACGGCGATAACGTTCCGAATTTCGTGCAGTACAAAGGCGCCGACCCCGCCAAGGTGTCCCCCGGTTACGACTACGACGTGATCGACGAATATGCGCTCACGCATCGCACAAGCGTGAAGGACAGCCGCATCGTGCTGCCCGAGGGTACGTCGTACGAGCTGCTGGTGTTGCCGGACCGGCCCAGCATCTCGCGCAATGCGCTGGACGCCGTGCGCAAGCTGGTGGAGGGCGGCGCGGCAGTGCTCGGCCCCCGGCCCGAGCGCACCACCGGCATCGGTGACGACCACGCCGTGCGGTCAATCGCCAATGAAATCTGGCCTAAAGTCCATACCAACCAGACCGCGCGTGCCTGGCTCGCAGAGCGCGGCGTGCTGCCGGATTTCGAAGGGCCCCCCGGCACCGACTATGTCCACCGGCGCGCCGGCGGCACGGAGATCTACTTCGTGCGCAACGCCAGGCCCGAATCGCTCTGCGCGGAGTTCACCCTGCGCGTGAAGGGCAAGGCGCCCGAGCTGTGGCATCCCGATAGCGGCCGCATAGAGGACGCGCCTGCCTACGACTCTACCGCCGACGGGCGTACCCGGCTGCCGCTGGAGTTAGAACCGAACGGCAGCGTGTTCGTGGTCTTCCGGCGCGCCGGGACGGGCAGGCAGGCTGTGGCGCCCGCGCGCACCGCTGGGGAGCCCGTCCCGGTCAACGGGCCGTGGACGGTTAGTTTCACCGCGGGCTGGGGAGCCCCCGCGCAAGCTACCTTCGACAAACTGCTTTCCTGGAGCGACCACACAGACCCCGGCATCCGCTACTACTCGGGTACGGCGCGCTACACGGCGCGCGTCGATCTTCCGGCGGGGCGCGACTGGACGCTCGATCTGGGCGAGGTGCGTGAGATTGCCGAGGTATGGCTCAACGGCCAGCCGCTCGGCATCCTTTGGAAGAAGCCGTTCACGGTAAAGCTCGGCCCGGCCGCGCGCGCGGGCTCGAACCAGCTCGAAATCGAAGTGGTGAATCTCTGGCCGAACCGGCTGATCGGCGACCAGCAGCTTCCACCGGAGAAGCGGTTCACCAATACCAACATCGCGAAATTTACGGCAAACTCGCCATTAATGCCGTCGGGGCTGTTGGGACCGGTCATTTTGCGATAAGGGCCGCCATTGCCCGGTCGATTTCTCCAAGCGCTGGCGTGCCCGCCACCGTAGCAAAAACGGGTGGTATTGCCCGGCCAACCTGCCCCCTAGGAAGAGCGGCCGGGACCGCCCGCTCCCCTTACTGCTCGATCAGGAACTGCACGCGATTGCTCT
>JANYJN010000170.1 GCA_025358475.1 Candidatus Solibacter sp. | reverse complement strand
CCTGGCGCACGAATTGGCGCTGGCGGAGGTCCGCCGCGTGGCCGGCATTCGGCCTCACTAGTTCGGCGCTTCTCCGGTCACGGACCTGGGTAACGCCACATTGAGCTGAGAGGGATCTGAGAGGACGAACGAAGATGAAGATGAAGTATGAAGTGCTCACAATTGCGAGAGAGTACGGCAGTGGCGGAGCGGAAATCGCCCGGGTCATCGCCGCCAGTCTCGGTTGGAAGCTCCTGGATAACGCCCTCATCGCCGAGATCAGCAAAAGGGCGAAGGTGCCCGCCAGAGAGGCGGCTGATGTGGATGAACTGGTCGATCCCTGGGTTCACCGCCTGACTCGCCCGCTCTGGGGCAGGGGCGGTGATGGGTTTTCGGCGATCGCTCCGGTCGATCTGTTCGACGCCGGTGCCGCCGCGGGCCTGGCGGATCAGATCATTAAGGAAACCTATCGTGCAGGACGGTGCGTAATTGTTGGCCGCGGGGCGCAGTGCGTCCTGCAGGGAAAAGAGGGCGTGTTCCACGCCTTCGTTTACGCCAGTTGGGCCGACAGGGTGCGGCGGCTTCAGTCTCGACTTGCGCCCGGCACCAATGTGGAAGAAGCCCTTCGCTCCATGGACGCCGAGCGTCTCGGGTACGTTCGTTTCCACTACGGAAAGAACCGGCTGGATCCGCACCTGTATGACCTTATGATTAACTCCAAAATCCGGCCCGAGGCAGTTGCCCGTCTGATCGTTTTGGCTATGGAAGCAGTCTGATCGCGTCGTTTACTCTACGTAGCGCAGATGAAGCACGGAGACGATCACTGCTCTTCTTTCTTCACTTTTGCCCGCCACGCAAAAGTATCTCTCGGCAGTATGTCCCGGTTGGCCGGCCACGCGGAGAGTGCCTGGCCACACGAAGCCGGAGACTACGATGGACTACATGCCCTTTGATGTTTCGCGGCGAGAGAAAGCGGTTCTGGGGATCCAGCAGCGCTGGCTGCCCGAATTGGAGTGCGGGAAGTTGTGGTGGACCTGGACGGGTTCGAACCGTCGACCTCTTCCATGCCATGGCGGACTTGACAATGTAAAAACTCCTATATTATTGACGTCACGGTAGTTACGATTTCTTCGGTGAGCCTGTATTTGCGGGAAATGTGCGGGAATGCTGTGGAGAAGTCGTGACTTGAGGGATTATTGCGGGAATGCGGGAAGGAATTTTGGTACGGCTCGGTTGGATTGACTCCCTTCCCCATCGCATCGTCCCAGATATGTAGTTATGGCGGCTCTTTCGCTCTGGCCCTACGTGGAGAGGATGGGTCTTCCACCGCCACCTCGACCACTGCGGGGGGCGACCTTTTTCTGGCGACACTGGCGGTCGACGGCTGCCTGCACTCGCAACGTTGCTGCAGGGGAAGAAAATATTGCACAGGATGCTATAATCTGGAAGGAGAAGAGTTCGGTGACCGCGCAGCAATGGATGAACGGGAGGCGGGGGGCGGGTTTGACACAGGTCGAAGCTGCCCGGTTGCTCGATGTATCTCAGCCCTATCTCTCGCAGCTTGAAAACGGCACGAGGGACCCCAGCGACGACTTGGCGCGCCGTGCTGTCAAGGTCTATCAACTTCCAGCGACCGCACTGCCTCTGGCCTCTTCAGCGACAGTGCAAGAGTGGTCGGCGGATGAACTCGAAAACCGCCTGGCGGCCCTGGGCTACCCAGGCTTCGCGCACCGCCGTACGAACAAGCCTGCCAATCCCGCGGATGTAGTCCTCGGCGCGTTGGTGCAGCGGGACCTCGATACGCGCCTAGTTGAGGCGCTGCCGTGGGTGCTGGCCGCTTATCGCGACTTGGATTGGCATTGGCTCCGAGATCAGGCCCGGTTACGTAATGCGCAGAACCGTCTTGGCTACACGCTACATCTGGCTCTGCAACTAAAAGGTGCGTGTGACTTTAATGGGGCATTGCGGGACTGGGAGTGCGAACTTGAGGCGGCAAGGTTGGCCGGCGAGGGGACGCTGTGCCGCGATTCCATGCCGGAACGGGAACGGGCGTGGTTGCGGGTGCACCGTCCGAAGGCGGCACGTCACTGGAACCTTCTCACTGCGCTTACGGCGGAGCAACTGCGAAATGTCGAGGCATAAGATTCCCCCGGAGCCCTGGAAATCCTTCCTGGATTCGGTCGACGGAATGCTGACCGAACCTGTCGAGCTCCATTGTTTTGGTGGCTTCGTCGTCACACAGATGTACGGGCTTGCCCGCACCACCAGCGACATCGACTTCATCAGTCTGGTGCCGGACCACTGGCGGACGCAACTCGTCGAGATCGCGGGCAAAGGCTCGGATCTGCACCGCACATACGGTCTGTATCTGGATCCGGTCACGGTAGTGACGCCACCGGAGGACTACGAGGCCAGGCTCACCCCAATGTACGACGGAGTTTGGAAAAGACTGCGGCTGTTCGCGCTGGAAGCCCATGACGTGGCGCTGACGAAGCTTGAGCGCAATTTCGAGCGGGACCGGACGGATATTCAGCAATTGGCGGCGTCGGGCCGACTGCAAGCCAGCCTACTGCGCACGCGGTACCAACACGAGCTACGGCCTTATCTGGCACGTGCCGAATGGCACGACACTACTCTCCAACTCTGGCTGGAGTCCTATTTCCCGCCAGATTGAACTGTGCCCAAACCGTCAGGGGTACTCACGTCGGCAACCGGGTTATACGTGCATCCGGCGAAGCCAGCACCAGGTTGACGCCTTGCAACGCCAGGTAGCCTTCGCGAAGCAACGCATCCCGGTGCGGTTCCACCGCTGCGCTCATGTCGTCGGTCACGCGCGAGAATCCAAAAAGTCGGCATACGGCATTCGGCACCTCCGCCGGAACAATGCCATACGATTCTTGCACCACGATGAGAATCGCGCGCCGGAGTTCTTCGGGTGCCACGAATTCGAGTCTGCGCGACGCTCCGGGGAGTCCGCTTCGGTCTCGCACGGGCGGCTGCTGCATTGCCAGGCCCCAAAGGAACTCCCCGCGCTTGATGAAGAGTCCGCGGGATACGCCCAGTTGCACGGCCTCCTCAAACGCCTGTTGAATACGGTTGCCGAAGCGCTGAACACCAGCTCCGCTCAGAACGCGGCGCGCCGCGTCCGTCGCATGCACGGGGCTCTCCACCCTGACCACCTGGGCGAGGAGATTTGCCAGTTGAGTGCGGTTGACCATGTGCATATCGACGTCACCGAGCCGCAGGCTGACATGCGCACATTCGTAAGGAGCCGACCTCAGATTTGGAGTGGGGTGTGGGCCGGCCGGAGACTGAGCTGTCTCGGGCTGAGTGATCGGTTCAGCGACGGGCACCGGGCGGCCTGAGGGCGGACCAACAGCTTGGGCAGTCTCGATCGCCTGCACGACCTTGCGCAGTTCCTCGTCGGGGTTGTGAAACCAGTCCGTGGACCAGATGCGGTGAATCCGCCATCCCAATCCCTCCAGGACCGACTGACGAAGGCGGTCGCGATCCCTGGCGGACCGGGCGCTATGGTAACGCGCGCCATCGCATTCGATGCCCAACACGTATCGACCCGAATGAAGAGGATCGACCACGGCCAAATCGAGGAAGAAACCGGCGCTGCCCACTTGCGTGTGCACGACGTGGCCGAGCCCGGTCAACTGCCGCAGCACCTGTTCCTCGAACTCGGAATCCGGCAGCCTTTCGGTCTGCGCGGTCACGTCCATTTGCCCGGTCTCAGCGTAGTGCAAGAATGTTTTCAGCGCAGCCACTCCCGCCGAGCTGGTTTTGGAGAGGTCAATGTCGTCGGCGCACAGCGACGTAAATACCTCACAGCGCCTGCGCGCACGACTGATAAGGACGTTGAGGCGGCGCTCCCCTCCGGTGCGATTGAGGGGGCCGAAACTCATTGCCAGGTATCCCTCCTCAGTACGCCCGTAGCCGATGCTGATGAAGATGACATCGCGCTCGTCACCTTGCACGTTCTCCAGGTTCTTGACAAAGAACGGCTCGTGCGGCGGGTACGAAAAGAACTCCTCGCAGGAAGGGTCCTTCCTCCGCATGAGTTCCACTTGGTCCAAGACGGCATCCATTTGAGCGACACTAAAGGCGGCCACCCCCAGCGTTTCCCGCTGCTCTCTGGGGAGCGGCAACTGGCCCCTGGCATGCGCCATTACTGCCGCTGCAATCGCCCTCGCTTCGACGGGGTTTGTGCGCGTGCGGCTCCGTTCGTACGGAGCGTTCACCAGACGCCGGTACACCAACCCGAGTCTTGTTCGTTCCCGATCGGGACTAGGAAAAACCACAAGCCTGTCCTGATAGAACAGGTGGTTCGACACCATGATTAGCGATTCGTGCCGGCTGCGATAATGCCAACGAAGCATGCGCTGATGCGCTCCCCGGGAGCAGAACAGGCCAAGCACGCTTTCGATATCGGAGGCCGTCGTGGATTCATCCTCCGGCTCCGCGTCGTCAGATCCCACCAGCGAATCAAAGAAGCTGGTGGGCGGCAATTGCTTGCTATCGCCGACAACCACCACCTGTTGACCGCGCGCGATGGCCCCGAGCGCGTCGACGGGCCTGACCTGGCTAGCTTCGTCGAAGATGATCAGGTCGAAAGTGAACGCGCCCGGGGGAAGATAATTGGCGATGGAAAGCGGGCTCATCATGAACACCGGCTTGATCGACTGGATCGCGTGGCCGGCCTTTTCCATCAAGCTGCGAATCGGCAGGAACCTGGCGCGCTTTTCGAATTCCCGCCACAAAATTCCGATCTCGCCGGCCCCGCCGCCCGATGGAACGGATTGAGCGTGTTTGGCCGCCAGCAATGCTCGGTTGTACTCTAGTTGCAGGAGGTCCAGCCTGCGGAACTCCGCGACAGTTTTCCCGTGGCGAACGCCATCGAAGGTGGCGAGCGGCGCCCGCTCCTGGAATGCGCGGTCCAACAGTGCGGTGAGGCGAGCCCGCTCGTAGAGCGGGACCAGCAGCGTGCCCGCGGGCTCCCAAGTGGCCGCGACGACCGCAACGCTTCCGACCTGCTCCTTTTCGCATTCCGCCGATATCTGATTGAAAGCCACCAGGGAATGCAGGTCATCGATGCGGCCGCTCTGTACGGCCCAACGGGATGCCAGAGCCGAGAAGACCTGGATAGCGAGCGGTCCGTCGGGAAACTTCGATTCATCGATCTGAAGGCGGTCGGCCCACCTTTGGACCGCCAGCCGGTAGGCCTGACGCGCACGATCAAGCTCGCCGATCCGGACGGAGACAACAGCGCGGTCCACAGCGACCCGGGCAGGCTCTACACACCACGCAGACAGATCCTCCTGATGTATGCCCTTGTGAGTGGCGATCACCCAGTCGGCCTGTCCTACGAGGAGATCCCACTCGGAATCTGCACCTTTCCACGAGGCTGTGAGCAATCGCGCCATAAATTCGGCGGCGCTCGCGATCATCCCGGCGCATTGGGCCGATTCCGCAATAGCGTCGAGCAGAGCGAGCTGTGATGCCCAGTCGAGCTGTTGAGCGGAGGTGCACAATGCGGCCACGGACTTCTTGGCCTGCCGCCAGCGGGTCGAAAGGAAACGCCACCAGCGGCCGCCGAACTCGGCTAGGCTCCGCCGCAGTTCCGATGTATCCGCGCTCCAAGCTTCCGGCCGCAGGTCTGCCCCGTACTGACGATGGAGGTCGCGATGCCGCTTGCCCGACGCCAAGGCCTGCCGGATTTGTTGCTCACGTGAGAGCCATTCCGGGGAACCAAGCGTGACCCCACCAAGGTCTGGAGCAAGCATTACATGCTGGGCCGACCGGCAGAGGGTATCGACTCCCCGCTCCGAGTGGGGCGGCTCCGCGGAAAACGTCTGTGCCAGGGCCACCGCCGCCATTTCCAGGGCCGTACAGGCGGACCCGGCGCTGGCTGCAAACTTGCGGATCTCATCCCGGTCCGTGGGCAACAGAATCCTCAATTGGCTACCCCAGAAGGCGTGCCGGCTGGGAACACCCGACCTCATCAGGCGATCCTGCAACTGTGCCACCAACTGCGCGCGGCGGGCGACATCTTCCGCAGTCCAGTCGACTGCTCCTTCCAGTGGAAGAGCGGGCAAATCCAGACCCTCGAGAGACGTCTGTGCGTTCAGGAGCATTCCGTATGCCGAGCACGGGTTCTCACCACTCGCGCCGATCGGTTCGTTGACGGCCTGGCAGTACGCGTTCAGCCGGCCTCTGGCATCGGCGAGCAGGCCGAGTTCGGCTCGGGAGTGCGGGATTGCCTGCCGCTCACCCAGGGCAGTCCGGCGAAGTTCCTCGATGATGGTCTTCTTATTGGTGCGGTTACTGTGCAGTTCCAAACACGCTCCGCCAAGACGGACGCGATCCAATCTGCGTTTGACGACGTCCAAAGCTGCCATCTTTTCGGAAACGAAAAGAACCCGCTTGCCCTGCGCGACAGCGCCGGCAATGAGGTTGACAATCGTCTGCGACTTTCCCGTTCCGGGCGGGCCCTGTATTACCATGTTGTGGCCATCCAGGCAATCCAGAATCGCGATAGTCTGCGAGCTGTCGGAATCAACCACCTGGACAATATCGCGATTCTGAAGCTGGTCATCTAGCAGGCAGTCTTCGCGATAATTTGATGAAGATGGTTGAAAGCCCTCCTCGGCGAGCAAGGCTTGGAGAACCCCGTGACCGAGGATGGCGTCCGCCGCGGGCCATGTTGCGGGATCCAGGTCGCGGTACATCAGGAATTTGGCGAAAGAGAAGAACCCAAGCGCAATCGCCTCTGTGTCGACTGTCCACCCGCTCTGGCCACGCACGGCACGCTGCACATCCTTGAAGTAGCCCCCAACATCCAGATCGTCTGGGTCCGGCAGCTCCGGGTACTTTCGGATACCGAAACTCTGTTTGAGCTTTTCGGCGAGGGAAACGTTCTCGCCCAGTTCTTCGCCGGTGTATTCTAGGTGAAACCGGTCGCGGGCATCTGACCGGCCCAGTTCCACGGGTATCAGAATCAACGGAGCACGGCAAAATTTCTCGCTGTTGTCGTCCTCTCTCCAGGAAAGCATGCCCAGCGCCAGATACAGAGTGTTTACACCCTGTTCCTCCATCGAAGTTCTCGCCGCGTGGTACGTGGCCAGGAGTCTGGTCTGCAGTTGCGCCGGAGCATGAGAGGTCTGAAGGCGCAAATCCTTATGGCGGGCTGCGCCGTTGCGTTCGTCCTCCGGCTGGGCCAGTTGATCTTCGGTTGTTGTCCCGTTCGAGAGTAACCCGGCTGCCTCGCCGGAAAGGAAAGTCAGGCTCTTTTCTTCCTTTACCAGGAGCCGGAAAACCTCGACCGGCTTTTCATCGATCACCTCGACGCCCTTTGAGCGAAGGGGCCGGTAGTTCAGCAGGGTATTGCGCAAACCGAGATCAAGGAGATCACGGCGCGCGATCTCCAGCGTCCCGGTGAAACTGGTCCCTTCGTGTCTGGCCGGAGGCATCTAATTCAGTCTTTGGATGTTGAAATGACGATATCACGCGGCATCACCGTGTGTGTCTCATGGTAGTTGTCCGTGGTGGCGCCTAACATGGCAATCAGGCAACCTCCGCAGCAGACATCTCGCGCGAGGAACGCAGGCCTGCTGTCGTACCGGGTGGCCAGCACAACCAGTCTCGCACCTGCCATGGCGCGACTCCAGGTGGGCAGTTGCTCCCTTCTAAATTGTGATCTGGATCGGGGTCGTGATCTGTACTCGGACCGGAGTATAGATGTCCACGTCTCCGTTTGCTGCGCGGATCGATACAACCAGTGAATACCAGACTCGGCGCGCGTAGCGCCGGTGCCCAGGGTTCTCTTTCCACCAACCACCAATCGGGAAGACTCCAATCGCCGAGCGTCGCGAAAGCTCAACTGCGGTGCCGCGCCAGATGTCAGAGTGGATCGAACCGGAACCCTTATCCTACCCAAATACCAGCCGTCCGGGCCCGCATCGATGGCTTCTATCCCTTGTTCTTCGGCCGCAACTGCGGCGTTAATGCGCTGCCGAAAAGCATCGACAGACTCGAGCGATCGCTTTACGGCGAAGCTAAGTCCGTGCGAGGGGTACCGGTGCCGGCGGAGCCAGCCCGTTCGCCTGGATTCGGCTCCACATAATACGAGAGGGTCTCGCGAAGTTCGACCTCAGTTTCAGCCAACTGCTCCAACTGGGTGCGCGGCCACGGGAACTCGTGGAGATTCATGTGGCGGCTCTTCCATTCTGCCATCCGCGTCGTCCTTCCAGAATGGCTGAAGTTCGTCCTCTGCGATTAACGTAAGATCATTCAGGGCACTGTATATGGCGAGTGGCAAAAAGTGGCGGATGAGGGTGGCAGCGGATTAGCACATCCCTGCGCGCCGTTCGGCACGGACGATATAGCGGTTCTCGCCGATCGCTCCCAGCGTCGCGCCGAAATCGAGACGGAGTTGCTCCGCGTCCGGAAGAACAGCAAGGAACTTCTTGCCGGAACCGACAATGCCAGCAGTCGCGCGGAGCACGACCGACTGCTGAAGGAACTCGCGGGCATCAGCGAGAAGGAACCACAATGGTCGGCTGTGGCACCTGACTTAGCGGCCTTGGGTGGGGCGAGTGACACGCTTCGCCGGACAAGGGAGGACGCGCTCGCTGGGGCGCAACAGCAGTGGCACGCAGCGCAACAGGAGTTGAGCGAGTCGAGGATCTCGTTGCAGAAGGCCGACGATGAGCTCCAGACGAATCGCGCGCAACTAGAGCAATGCGAGAGCCAGTTGCGCCACCTGCGTGATAACGGCAAGGCCGATGAACAACGCCGCCAGGAGCTGGATGACTACGCGCACAAGCGGGACAGTGCCCTCCGGCGCCGGTTCAGCGCGACCCTCCGAGTGGGAGCTTTTCGGTGGGAAGTTAGAGAGGACCGGACAGCGTACCGGGCTTTCCTCCGCGCAGTGCAGGAACAGCTTTCAGAATACGAGATGCCTTCCTTGTCTGATCTCGATAGGGCTTTCCGCATGCATTACGGTTCCTATGGTCTCGTCGGGTACCTGTGCCGCGTTGCTTGTGGACATAGCTACATTGGACCCCTCTCCGTCGTACGGCTCGCCGGGGTGCCAGGAGCCGACCTGGAGCGGACGGACAGCTATGAGCCAATGTCCCGTCTGCTGCGCATTCAACCCGAGGAGTGGCGGGCGATGTGTTATCGACACGTCAAGGGGCGCAATAGACACAACCAACGATTGTTCTGCGGCCAACGGATTAGCGCCGACGACTTAAACTACGGGTGTCCGCGCCCCTGCCCCGCTTGCCTGCGGGAACGCCCGATCTGGTGGGCTGTCTGGGATCTCGGCCTTGTCACAGCATGCCCCATACACGGTTGCCTCCTGCTTAGTCGGTGCCCTGGCTGCAAGCGGCACCTAGCTTGGCAGCGGCTCGCTGTCCATAAATGCCGCTGCGGGCTCGACTTCCGCGACCTGGTAATCGACCCTGCCGACAGGGATTTGGTGGCGATCAACACAGCCATCTATCGCGCTGCGGGGTTTCCACGCGGCAGGGCGGGCGAACTTGCTCTCGCCGATTGCGGTTTCCCAGCGGAACTGCTCGCTCTCGGGCTGGGCCATTTACGAAGGCTTGTCCTTTTCGTCGGCTCCATAAAAGACCGGGACCGGCTGCGTAGGAAACAGCAGCATTTCGCCGCCACAGACCTTGCCGTGGCGACCGAGATTGGTCATGCGGCGGCGACCATGCTGGGAGATTGGCCGAAGTCCCTGCGAGCGCTCCTCAAGCACATGCTGCCACCGGAAACCGACAATCCGGCAGCCCTCAACTTCAGCGCGATTTTCGGAAATTTCTACCGCCACCTGTTTCGAGTTCTTCCGCGCGGCGAATTCGGATTCCTTCATGAAGCCTTTGAGAGGTTCGTAATCGAGGATTGGAAGGGTTTGATCCGTGGCCAGCATCGTTACTTTTCGGCTGCCGTGCGGCGAAACTCCCGCTGGGTGACTGCCGGCGAGGCGGAGGTGACAGCACACACGGCCGGCGGGCGGATCTGGGACCTTGCCCGGCAGGGCCAATTCGAGGCCATATTCCTGAACGTGCGCCGCACCGAGTGTTGGATTCGACGGGAATCGCTGAACCAATGGATGGCAGCCCGCGATGCGGAACTCGCTCCGTACATGCCGCGCCCTGAGGCGAAGGGCGCGTTGGGTTTAACGAATTGCACCATCGTCACAGTCGCCGCCGCCGGAGTCATCCGTTACGTGAAAGGCCCAAACCATAACTTTCCGGCACGTTGTTTCTTCTTCCTTCGAGAAGACGTCATGAAGATCAAGAGCGCGTTTGAAAAGCACTCTGTGCCGGTGAAGGCCTACTCGAAGCCTCGCCAGCTCATAGCACTCCGCCATGCAATGAAGAATTACCTCGGCCGCGACTCAGGACTTGCTATGGTCATCCGGGCCGTCGTCGACGGCAGTCTTGTTCCGGTCGGATACACCACGCGGTTTCGTGGAATCACCGGGCATTTGTTCCTAGCCGAAGATCTGCGCAAGTACCGGCCGGTGCCAGGCATGACAGCACCCCCGGAAGGCGTTATCAACTACGGGGAGGCGGCAGCCGTTTTGGGCGTAGCGGTGCCTGTGATTCGCGGCTTGGTAGCACAGGGCCTTGTGCACACCACCGCGGAGTATCGGAACGGTTTTTCGAAACTGTTGCCTGCCGCGGATGTCCAATATTTCGCGGAGAGCTACGTGGCGACGTCCGTCCTCGCCAAGCGATTCCATCTTCACAGCGGGTCTCTTGCGTGTTACCTGAGAGAGTCGGGCACGCCGCTGCTTGCGGTCCCGATACCCGACGCTGGAAAGGGTCACGCGTATTTCCTTCGCAAGGATCTTGCAGCCCAGATACAGCTTCCGAGCCGTGAGATGCTTAGGGAGCACGCACGACGCCGCAACGAGACCGCCCGCAAGAAGGAGTGGGCAGAATACAGGCTGGCAAGAGAAACCGCCTTGGGTAAACCCATGCGACGAGTCGGAGCGAGATGCCAGGCACTGGGATAACGGCTCGAAAAGACATACGGGAAGTATTGCCTTGTCCCGATGTGGCTGACTATTCAAGCTACGAGATGCCCGGTGCAGAGCCGTGAGTAGCATAGCGTATTTCAGAGTGTCTGGCGGGAGGGGTGGCGCAGGTTCGACGTCGGCGCCGCCGTAGGGGTATCAGCGATAACTGCCAGAAGGGCCGGCCCACCAGCACTGATCGGCCTCGATGACTACCCCAATCCGGCCATTTGAATTGAGGATGTCTGCTGCCATCGCAGTGGCTGGATCGAACTCAACTCCGGCGAGGGATCCAGGCAAAAGACGAAATAAGGGAAACGAAATAGTGATTCTGTTCCTGGAAGATCCAAACTCTTGATTGCCGCGCCGGGGCATGCCTGCGAACTTCTTTGCCAATGGCGGTCGGAAAAGGGGCCAAAACGGCGGCGAAGTGGCTCCATGTCCGCTGTGTGCTTTTTCCTGTAATGGACCGCGATCTTTACCGGCGCCGTTGCCACATTCACGCTCAGGCCAAACCTCGCTGTTGTTGGGCGCGGCGAACCTCACCTCTCCGCACCGGTCAGCGCCGTCCGCCCCGCGTAGCCGGCCAGATCCTCGCCGAACGGCGTGTAGTCGTAATTCCGCGCACCTGCCTGTTAATGATTCGACTTAGTGATTTCATCATATGCATGCGTTCCAGCGTCATGACCGGCCTTTCCGCCGAAGAAGCGGCCGACAATAGCACCTCCTGCTACGCCTATCACGGTTCCATAGGGCCCAAAAAACGAGCCACTGGCTGCGCCCAACTTCCCAACCGCCCACGCGGCTCCGAGCCCGGCCTCCCAAGAGGCGGCCTCACCTGCAGCCGCGCGACCTCTCTGCCCTTCCGGGGCTGAAGCCACGTTGTAGACCGAAACTGCGACACCCGCTGTGGGAGGAAGGCAAACGACCGCCCACCGTCAAGGTGGACATCGGCAAACAGTCGTACCGGTTCGAGAAGAAGATCCTGTCCTGGGACCAGACGGCGGCGGTGCTGGCGCGGTTGGCCGACCCGAACCGATTGGTGATCGAGACGTGCGTGGCGACCAGCACCAGGATCTCCGAAGTCACCGGCCTGATGATCAAACACTTCAATCCGGCCGCGCGCGTCGTCCGGATCGAGCAGCGCAACTGGCGCATGGACATCGATACGCCCAAGACCGAAGGCAGCAAGCGCGTCCTGGCTCTGGGCGACCTGTGTGATCGATACATTGACTGGATCGCCAAACTCGACCGGCGTGGCCCAAACGACTGGATCTTCCCGCAGGCCAGCGACCCGGCGAAGCCGATGTGGGACTCGGGCATCCGCAAGGCGATCCACGAGGCGGCGAAGGACGTTGGCTGCGATTTTCCCGGCCTCGGACCGCACTCCTTCCGGCGCGCGAACATCACGTGGCGGCAGGAGGTCGGCGGGAGCGCAATCGAGGCCAGCAAGATCGCGGGCCACAGCGAGGTGGACATGACGAGCGAGTACACCTTCGTCGGGATCGACCGCCAGGAGGCGTTGACGCGCGCCATCCAGGAGCGGTTGGCGCAGGCCGCGCCGCAGGACAGCGGGCCCAGCCCGAACGACGCGCAACGCGAGCAGATGGCGCGGGCGCGGCGAGCCAAGCAGGAGAAGCGGGCGAAGGTGGTCGCGATCAACGGGAAGGAGTCGGCGGCGTAACGGCTGCGGCCAAACTTCACAACGTGCGATGATTCCGCAGGCTTTGGGCCGCACTCAGTCCGGCGCGAACATCACGTGGCGGCAGGACGTCGGCGGCAGCAGCGAGGCCGCACGCCTGCGGGAGTGGCGATTCTTACACGGTAAACAGCATATGCTGCTCCGGCCTTCTCGCGGGTCCCCACACGAGATACCCCGTCAGTTCCGCGACTAGGGTAGGGCCCGCCTTCATACTAAATGTACGCAGTTCATGCTGGCCTGTTTGCCCCCTGCTCTGCTGTGTCTGCACTTCCAGGCTGCCTCCCAACATCAGGCGCGGGGGCTCGCACCGTTAGCTCCGTCGCACACGAAGGCGTCACCCCGGTCGTCGGAGCTGAAGAGGTCAGCCTTGGCTGCGGACTGTGCCGACGCCATCACGAGTCTAGGCTGCCAGCCAGTCCCCGGGCATTCACTGGCGAGAATGCCAGAGGACCCACGCGGCCGCGCCGGTGACAACCACCCCTAGGAGTGCGGTGGCGAACACAAACAACAACGGCGACTTCGGCAGCAGCTCTGGAGTCAGGATTGAAAACAGCAGGCAGATGCCGGCCAGGATCGCCCAGGCCGCGCTCTTGCAGAGCATCATCTGCGGCTGCCCAGCGCCGCCAAATCCTACGCGGCTCCTCACACTGGCGATCACCAAGATTGCCGAAAACGAGACCCAGCCAACACCCCTGCCAATACGCTCAACGACGGAAATCCATTCACCATCAAGGGATGTATTGGTCATCAACCATCTCGACGTGAGCCAAGCTGTCAGTCCCGCAACTGCCAGCCCTATCAGGATTCTAGATTCACTTCCAATCCTCGATGCCATCTGATCCCTCCGCCTAGCGCCTGTCGTCTGGCGTCTTGGGCGGCTTTCTAAGCACTAGTGTGTCCTCACGTAGCCATCCACTGTCGGTGCCGGCGGCGGTGGGACTGGTGGTGCCGGGTTCGAAACAAGCGCACTGGCCCCACCATTGCTTACCACGTTCCCGGCAGCATTGCTGGAAGATTGAACCACCCGTTGAACACCGCCTACGGTAACATTGCCCACGACTGTGTGGACCGTGTCGTACGGGCTGGGGTTGAATGTTGAGCTTACAGCCTTTTGGCCACCGGCTGAAGGAACGAGTGCTCTAACGGTGGCGTTAGCGGCCGCCTTACCAACTACCCCACCGGCAATTCCGGCAACCATATCAACAGTGGCGGCTTTGGCATCACCGACTTTCTGACCATTGATAGCTCTCGTCACGCCACCGCCAACAACATTTGCTGCCCCGGACACAGTGGCTGTGGCAACATAGCCTGCCCCCACGGCCCAACTGGCGCCCAGAGTAAGACCGGCAAGACCTCCGCTGGCTGCGCCGCCCGCAGCGCTTGCCAAGATCGCCTTGCCGTTGGTTATCTTGCCTTGCTGGATTAGTTGCTTGCCGGCCTCCCACGCGCCGCCGACGAATCCTCCGACCACAAACCCAATCGCACCCGTGCAAAGCGTGGCACAGTGTCCGTCTGGATCGGTATCCACTAGCGGATTGTTGCGAGCGTATGTGTAGAGGTTCAGTGTCTGCGGATTCCCAAAATCGGCATACGGCACTGGCTGAGGCGTTGCGGACCAATCGGGCGTCATCCATCTCCCCTGAGCTCCGCTGAAGTATCTGGCACCGAAAAAGTACAACCCCGTCTCCGCGTCCAGCGGCTTTCCCGTAAATCGGTTGCTCTGCCCCGTCGCGGCACTCGGGTAGTAGCCCGCTGAGAATGTCGCGTCCCGGCCCGCCGTTCCCGTCCCAATCTCTTGCCCGAACGGCAGGTAGTCATAATTCCGGACTACACTCGGGCCCGTCTGCGCCGTCCCCGACGTCTCCAGACGCGCTGATCCCAGCGCGTCTGCCGTCAGATAGTGCGTCCCCGTATCCGTTCCGGCCCCGCCGTACTCCGCCGCCAACTGCCCCATTGCGTCGTAGACGTATACCGTCGTCTGCCCCCACGCAATCTTCGTCACACGGCGCCCTTCCCCATCGTACGTGTACGTGTTTGTCAACCCAGCCGCCGTCGCCGAAACCTGGCGGCCCTCCCCATCGTACGTGAAGGAACGGGCCGGAGTGGTCATCGACAGAATGCTTCCCGCCGCATCGTAGCCCCACATGTTCACACGGTTGCTAGAGAGGTACCAGTTCCCCACCGTCGTGTCGATGGTCGTGGGAGTCTCTCCCGTCAGGTCCGGCAGTCCCTGGCGTACCGGACTGCACGTTTGGGCCGGGTTCTGATTCGCCACACACAGGGCCCGATTCCCGTAGTCGTCATAAACGTACCCTTCCGACCACGCTCCCGACCCCGTCTCGCTCGCGCTCGCCAGCCGGTTCAGCATGTCATACCCATACGTCTGCGTCCAACTCCCGCTCGAACGCCCGATGGTCTGCTTGCCCATATTTCCATTATTCGTGGTGCATCCCGCCGCCGAAGGATAGCAGTAGTCGTACCCCAATGCCAGGTACGTATTGCTGCCATACGTTGCCGTCATCGCTGACGGCTGCAGCCGGTCCGCGCTGTAGGTCCAGTTCTCAACCGCGCTCGACCAGCGCCAGGCTGCCGCCATCTTCGGCGGTGGCGCCAACGCCTTTTCGCGATACGAGAACGGCAAGACCAAGCCCCCGCTCGCCCTGGTGAAACTCCTCATCCTGCTGGACCGCCACCCCAATCTGCTGAGCGAGGTCCACCCCGGACAATAGCCTCGGCTACGGGCGGGCTTGAGAAGCCGCGTGCGGCCAGCGGCGCGACGGCACCGCTCCGCTCGCCCCGCGCGATATTGCTGAGGGCACTGTGGTTCCTATCTATATGGGAACGCCACGGCCCTACCGTGTGCCGGCCAGAGCCTTGATCTCTGCCTCGACGTCGAGATGAACAGATCGCGGAAGATGGACCAGTAGTACTCCATCCATGGCCCGCTCCCAGTTCCCGCCGAGCGACATTACGCGATCAAGCAGCGGCTGGAGGCCCAGTGCATTTATTTGCTCTGCCGTGAGAAGGCAGCTCACGGTGTTCATGTCCGAGGCCGAAGCCACACGTTTGAACTGTAAACTGCCGTCCTGCGCCGGCTCGGCTTCGATGACATCGCCGAAAACGGCCTCACCTAACAGGGAGCTTTCCTCCAGGCGGTACAGATTCGGCCCGACAGAACTGACGAGCAAACCCTCGCTACTCCCGTCTGGATATACGATCTCCAGCGTCTGTTTCTCCGCCATTTAGTTGACCTTTATCCTGATGGGCGGGGGAACGTGGCCGGGGTTCGCTCCGCTGGTTCGCGCTCCACCTTGAATCACAACTTCTTTGGCCCCTTGCTCCCTGCCGAACTGCTTCGCCGCTTCGCGGATCTCTTTCAGCAACTCTCTTCCGCCGAACTGTCCAGCGCCAGAGCCTTGCATGTGTGCACCCTCGAGGATGATCGTGTCACCCTCCCGGCTGATATTGGCGATAACCTCGTACGCGCCCCGCGACTGCTATACCACTCCCTTATGTTTCGCAGCATCGACCCAAAACTCCCAATGAGTATTAGCCCGACCTTGCGCGAACACTGAAAGATCCTGCCGGGCAAGTGCGAACACCAAGCTGCGGATGCTTATGTTCTTCGAAGGCTGTTCTCCGTCGGCAACATCTGGATGCTGCCACTGAGTAGTCTGGAGAAACTTCGGCAAGTCCTTACATGCTGGAAAGTGGCTCAAAAGAACTTGGTCACTCATGAAAAGCGGTTTCTCGCCCAGGCGATGAACCAGGAAGCGCATCATCTCGATTTCCGACAGACTTCCAGGGCCAGGGCTACGATCCATGATGATGCCCGCTTGCGCGTAGTCGTCGCGGGTTGGCGAGAAGGACATTGTCGTGCCATGCACTTTTATTGACCAGCTACTCCAGTCCGCGATGCAGTCGTTCGTCTCGGCGTCGATTAGCGGTTGTTCGTCTGCCGAACTTAGCGGTAGCTCTTCACCCGTGAATCCGCCTTTCGTAACGCACGAACCATAGGCGTAAAGATCGTCAACAAACGCCACTTCCCTAGTCGAAAATCCTAGAATCTCAAAAGCAATCAGCCAGTCTTGAGCGCTCCGAAAGGCCGTGAGACGAGCAGCCGCGAACTCCACATATGCATTGTCCAGCACCGGAAAATTGAACTCGGTTGCGTGATCATCAAGGTTCTTGAGAATCTGGTTTGTGTTCATATCACGAGAGTTACGGTTGCTGCTCTTGGCGCTTCCTTGCTTCCTCTGCTGCTCTCCTTGCTGCGTCTTGGGCCGCTCTCCTCGCTGCGTTAGCTGTAGCAGCGACCTGTCCGCCTTGTTGACGGCTACACTGGAGGCATTGGGGCTGATAAACCTGCGATCCACCGGCGGGATTTAGCGCAGTTGGAGGCTGATGGTCCCCAACCCAGTTTCCAGAAGCCGTCCCCGGAGTCGTCGCGCCACAGGTGTTGCATCCGTGGGCGTCACCCATTTCGTTGATTGCCCTTTGCTGAGCCGCTGTAGGACGGGCACTGGGCCCTGCTGGTATCGAGGTAGGCACCGTTGCAGCAGCTCCCGCCTCCACCCTCGCGCCCATTCCAACCGCCTCAACAAGGGCCGTAGCACCCGCTTCAGCCAACGGAGACACCAGCATCACTGCGTTAGCTGCTTGCACTCCCTGACGCTGGTCCTCGTTGGTTGGCGTGAACGCGTCCGGGACAGCATCGCCGAATCGGAAATTTGTGGGCGTCAGGGAAAGTACGGCATCCAAAGTGCGGTTGGGAAAGTTGATTATGCCGCTACTGAACGCGTTGACTACTGCTCCCACACCGCCGAGAATGTAATTCCCACACGCAACGACGCCATTTTGACAGTCCCTACCATTCGGATCGGTGTTCTTCAGCGGATTGTTCCGAACGTACGCATACATGTTCCAACTCTGTGGATCTTCAGGATGCTGATCGGCGAAAGGTGCATCCGGGCTCGTAAACCTCCCCTGCGCGCCCGAGAAATACCGAGCGCCAAAGTAATCGAGGCCCGTCTCCGCGTCCCGCGGCTTCCCCGTAAATCGGTCGCTCTGCCCCGTCGCGGCACTCGGGTAGTAGCCCGCTGAGAATGTCGCGTCCCGGCCCGCCGTTCCCGCCCCAATCTCTTGCCCGAACGGCAGGTAGTCATAATTCCGGACCACACTCGGGCCCGTCTGCGCCGTCCCAGACGTCTCCAGCCGTGTCGATCCCAGCGTGTCCGCCGTCAGATAGTGCGTGCCCGCATCCGTCCCCGCCCCGCCGTACTCCGCCGCCAACTGCCCCATCGCGTCGTAGACGTACACCGTGGTCTGTCCCCACGCCGTCTTCGTCACCCGGCGCCCTTCCCCATCATACGTGTACGTGTTCGTCAACCCAGCCGCCGTCGCTGAAACCTGCCGGCCTTCCCCGTCGTACGTGAAGGAACGGGCCGGAGTGGTGATCGACAGAATGCTTCCCGCCGCATCGTACCCCCACACGTTCACACGGTTGTTGGAGAGATACCAGTTCCCCACGGTTGTGTCCGAGGTGGCGGGAGTCTCTCCCGTCAGGTCCGGCAGTCCCTGGCGTGCCGGACTGCACGTCTGGGCCCCACCCGATGCCGCTACACACAGGGCCCGATTCCCGTAGTCGTCATAAACGTACCCTTCCGACCACGATCCAGACCCCGTCTCGCTCGCGCTCGCCAACCGGTTCAGCACATCATACCCATACGTCTGCGTCCAACTCCCGCTCGAACGCCCGATGGTCTGCTTCCCCAGATTTCCATTATTAGTGGCGCACCCCGCCGCCGACGGGTAGCAGTAGTCATATCCCAGCGATAGAAACGTCGTGCCGCCAGTCACCGCCGTTGCCGTCATCGCCGACGGCTGCAGCCGGTCCGCACTATAGGTCCAGTTCTCAACCAGATTATTGCCCAGCGTCATCTGCGAGATCGCCCCGTGCGGCGTGTACTGGAGTCCGCTGGCATAACTCGGTGCGCTCGTCCCCGTCCCGTTCTGTACCTGCGCCACTCGTCCGCCCTGGTCGTAGCACGTTTGCACTTTCCGCTCGCTCGGCAGTGTCTGCACTTCCAGGCTGCCACCCACATTATAAGAATAGTGGAAGGGGTACTCCACCGTTCCCGTTTTTTGGGTGGAGGCCAGCACCCTTCCCATGGCATCGAACTGGGTATAGGATGTGCTGGAGTTTCCGTTGCTCTCCCAGGTTAGATGCCCCAGAGCATTGGCGCCGCTGAGCGCCGTCGCAGCCGCGCAAGTTACCGTGGTGGGCGAGGCATCACCGCTTGTCGCCGTCGTGTTCCCGTCATAGCAAAGGCTCACCGTGGGTGCGGCCCCGCTGGAGTACGCTTTCTGGATCAGGCGATTCAGCGCGTCGTAGGTCATCGTGGTGATGACTTGGCGGGCGTCCGTCCGCGTTGTCACGTTGCCATTGTGGTCGTAGCTGTATTTCGGCGTTCCGCTTTCCGGGTTGTCGGCCTGCTTGAGTCTACTCAAAGAGTCGTAGGCAAATGTACGCCCTTGCCCTTGTTGGTCCACCGTGTGCAGGCCCAGGGGAGTGTAGGTGTATGTGGTGATGAGATTCTTGGCCGTCGAGCCCGAGGGCGGGTTCACCAAGGGCGTCGTCCCACCCGGTGGCACCAAAGAAGCTATGGGATCTTCGATCACCTTCGTCACCCTGTCGAGTGCGTCGGATTCGGTGCGCCGCCACTTGCCTGCCTGGTCTTTGACAATGGCGGCGTTGCCAGTGTACCAAGTGTACACTTTCGAAGAGTCCGGAAGTTGAACCTGGACACCGCGCCCCAGGGCGTCGTAGGAGGTGGTGGTCCAGTAGGACGTGCTGCCAGGGTTCGAGATCTTGTAGGGCCGCCCCATGCCGTCGTACTGAGTCTCCACCGTTACACCGGTGGCATCAATCTGCCTGGATTTCCGCCCCAAACCGTCATAGATCACGTAGCTCACCATGTTGAGGTTGGCGGCGCAGTTGGTGTCGCCGCCCGTTGTTAGGTTTGAGGTGGTGGTTATCGTGTTGCTGGCATCGCTGTAGTCGTAAGTACTTGAGCCACCATCTGGATGGGTTACGGATTTGAGCCGATCCAGTAAATCGTTGTATCCAGCTTGGGTTACTGCCGAATTCGCATCCGTGATGGAAATCACCGAGCCGATTCCAGTGTCCCAAGTGAAGGTCGTTGTTTGCCCCAATGCGTTCGCGGTGGAATTCGGGAATCCGTAGTTGTAGGCGCTTGCGTACGTGAGCGTGGTCTGCTTGCCTCGCCCGTCCGTGTGGCTCCGAATGTTGCCGGCGGCGTCGTATGTGAAGTTGTCGACCACCGTGGAATCGGTTTCCCCCGGGTACTTGAGGCTGCGGGTCACGCTGGTCTGGTTGCCGCGGACTGTGACGATGCTACTCAACTGAGACGCGCCCGGGCACGACGCAAGTGAGCCTTCATCGTAACCGTACGTGGTCTGGGATTGCGTGTTGCCAGTCCCATCCTTGACCGTAACCACTTGCGGAAGTGAAACCAAGTACGCTGTCTCATAGGCTGGGTACGCTTGGTAGTAATACGCGGTGTCCGTCTCACGCAATACCGCTCCAGGCGCGCCTGAACCGTAGTCGTATTCCAATACCTGCGTCTGGTTGTTGTAGTCGTCGTAGTTGAACGCCTTCCGGCTCGTGCTGTTGTCGTCAAGCGCGACGTCTACATGGTCCACGCGCGGGTCGTTGGCCATCTGGACGACCGAAGGCACGTAATACCAGTTAGCAGTCCACCAGGAATAACTCGCCCGCTGCACCCAAACCGTGGTTTCGATCCGCTGTGTCGTCCCCGCTGCCGTCTGACTCTCGGTCTTGATCTCTTTGCCTTCGTCCCACGGAGAGCAGGGCATTTGGATCCCGCCGAAGTATTGATATACCGAGCTTTCGGCGCTCCCTTTGAAGATGTGACGCACAGCTCCCATGGATGCACCCAGCCCGTCCAGATGAGTTTCCGTGACGCAAGTAATGGAAGCAAACGTTCCGATCGGGGGTGGGGTGGCGCAGGCAGCGGCGTCCATGGCCTCTTGAAGGGAATAGGAGGTTTTCCCCTCCAGCGCGGTCCCGTTCGCATACACCTGCCTTTCAACCAGCCTTCGATACACTGGGCCGTCCCCGCCGCAGCCGCCAACGCAGGAGTGGAGGTAGTCGAAATGGCCGCCCGTGGGAAGGACGACTCTTGCTACCTCACCATACCTATTGTAGTAAAAGTTGTACTCTTGCGCGTTGGGCAGGACAACTTCAGAGACTTCCATCTGATCGTACGTGCCCGAATCAGTCACACCCGAATCTGCAAACAGTACCGGGGGGGATGCCAGTACGTAGTCGCTCGCGGGTGTCATGCCCGAGGCCAGGCGACTGCCCAGGTTCGCAAAGCAGATCTTGATTGCTCGCGGCGTTCCGGACTGTCCAGTGAAATTGATCTGGTCGCATGGGTTCGCATTGGTACCATAGGTGACCGTGATGACGCGGCCCATACCGTCTGTGACGGTGCTCACGCCCGAACCGCGCTGACCCTGCAGGCCGTAGTTCGGTGCGCTGGTGTAGGTGAAGGAAACCCGGTTGCCATTTCGATCCTCGATCCATGTCACATTGGAGCCGTCGAACCGATAACGCGTTCCGTCCCGGAAAGTCAACACCCCTGTCACGGATCGCTCGACCGTGCCCGGCCCCCAATTCCCATCCACCGCAGCATCGGCCGTGAACACGGTACCGGAACCGTCCTTGGCTACAAAGACCGGCCCTGATTGTGCTGGGACACCGCACACAGGGATCTGCAATGGCGCGCCATCGCTGTTCTTGTCGAACAACTCGACCGTCGAGCCATCGGAGCCAGTGAAAGTCAATCGGACCTGCGACTTTTGCGCAGAGGGTATTCTCCCCACGTTGCGGCAATCTTGGAATTCCCCGTCGTTAGCCAATCCGATCGCCCGCGCTCTCATACTCCCCGCACCATAGGCAGGGCGATCAGCGGTGCCGAACTGGTAATTCTCGTTATCGGGGATGGCGTAGTGCCATTCCCAGGTACCAGTAGGGGTAGTCTCGGTGGTCCGGTCGATCCGCCACCGCTGGTAGATCGGAAGCGTCATCGTGTAGCCCGCTGTTCCCCGGCCATGCACCGCCAGCAGCGGCAGATGAATTGACAAGTTGCCGTTGAACAGGTTCACCGTGTCAAAACCGCTCAAAGCATAGGATCCCGCCGGACGTCCGACTTTGAGCAACTCCGGTTCGGAGAATCCTAGAGAACTGCTCGTGGTCGTGTCTCCTAGCACCGGGACCGCCGCGACCAGCAGGCCGATTGGCAGGAGAGCGTAACGCAGGCGAAATAGTCTGGTTTTCGTGTTTCTCATGGTCAATTCCTCCACACGGAGTTCGCGTCCTAGAACTCCGCCTACTGTTTGGTCACGGTGATGATGCACGAATGCGCTGCGGCGCCGACTGCTAAGATCCGATAGACGCCGACATCCAGGCTCACAGCTTGCACCGTCAACGGCTTGCCCTTCCCCAAACTGGCCTGGTTGACGCTCTTCGCAGTGGAGTCACTGATCTGGAAGGTCGGCGTAGACTCGCGGTCCCGCACCGCAACGTGGATGAGGAACAGTCCCGCGGAGCGGCTGACCGTGGTGGGGTAGAAGCCCGCGCCTTGCGAGTATGTCAGCAAGATCGACTTGGTCTTGGCGGATGCGGCTTTCGTTGTCGAATTCCAAATCTGCCCGGCGGCTGGCACGCTACCCACAAGGGCACAGACCAGCAAGACAACTCCGCGTATGGCTGTGGAACTTGCTGGTGCGGTTGCTGCTCTGCCACCACATACGGGCTTTGATCTATTTTTCCGAAAGATTCGCATGGCTTCTTGATTCGAACTCCTTTCAAGCTGAACTGCTACCTTACCGCGCTGTCCGGCGTCGGCAACCTGCCGTGTCCCAATCCTTTGCCAAGCCGGAGATGGATCCGGCACCACCACGTCCCACTGATGGACTAGTGCCCCAGGATAGGATAAGGATGGTGTGTGACTCACTGACCCCCGCAGTTCGCGATTGCGACCACGCGACCGCCCACTGGAATGTACTCGCGCGACGGCAGCACCGGCCCGGTCGCCGTAAAGTCTTTCGCCTGGTTTCCAGTCAAGCTGAATGGGGCGGGGGCCGGTGTAAACGTGTAGCCAGTCTTCGATGGCGTCACAGTATAGGTTCCCGACTCCAGACCAGCAAACGAGTATGAACCGGTAGCGTCGGTTTGCGTTTGAGGATTGCCGCCGCCCGTGAGCGCCACGCTCACATTGGAGAGCGCGCAACTGCCGATCATCACATGGCCGGTTATCGTGTAGGCCTGCGTGGCATTGACTAGAATACTCAGACCCATGGTTGTCATGGCCGAAGCGCTGTCGGTTACCTTCACCGTGAAACCGGATGTGCCGGTGGTGCTTGGCGTTCCGCTGATCGTCCCGCCAGTCGATAGGCTCAGCCCAGAGGGGAGCGTCCCGGAATTGAGAGACCAAGAGTAGGGGGCCGTTCCGCCCGTCGCAGTTAGCGTCGCTGAGTAGGGCGTGCC
>JANYJN010000153.1 GCA_025358475.1 Candidatus Solibacter sp. | reverse complement strand
CAAGAACGGCGTGCGCAAGATCAACGTGGATACCGACAACCGTCTGGCGATGACGGGCGCGATCCGCAAGGTGTTCGCGGAGAAGCCGGAAGAGTTCGATTTGCGCGGCTACATGAAACCGGCGCGCGAGGCGATGAAGAAGGTGGTGGCGCAACGCATGGTGCAGTTCGGCCAGGCCGGTCACGCCAAAGACTACACTCCCATTCCGATGGCGGAGATGGCGGCGCGGTATAAGAAGGAAGCAGTCGCGGTCTAAAGCACTAATCCGGCGCCGGGACGGGACGGCCTTCCGTTCCATCCTCGTGCCGGAGG
This sequence comes from Candidatus Solibacter sp., assembly GCA_025358475.1. Lineage (GTDB taxonomy): Bacteria > Acidobacteriota > Terriglobia > Bryobacterales > Bryobacteraceae > Solibacter. The sequence continues at coordinate 3,671 of JANYJN010000153.1, read as the reverse complement.
GTCATGCAGCCTCGCTGATCTCGACCGACAGGCACTTGCCGAGCACCCGGAAGGCGGCTTCCAGTTGGTCCAGGCGGGAGGCGTGGCGCAAGTCGACCAGGCGGTCCACCTGGGGCAAATGGCAGTTCAACCGGCGAGCGAGTTCCGCCTTACCGACCTTGGCGAATCGCATTGCGGTGTAGAGTGCCAGCTTGGCCTCCGTCAATGCCGGCAGGGTCACGAATGGCCCCCTGCCGCCAGCGCGGGGTGCAGGGATATCGCGGCGTAGGTCGATGTAGACCATGAGGGCAGAATGGTATCGTTGGTGTCCTTTGAGAGCTTAACGGGATAACGCAACACGGTTTTGATTCCTCTCTTTTAGCTTAATCCGAGATCCTTCTTGACGCGATGCTCCAGGCCTTTGCCGATCTCTTTGCCGGATGCGGGGGTCGGCGCGTCGGCAGGATTCGTCGATCGGCCGGTGCAGGACGGACGTCCTTTGTCGTCTGTCCTGCACCGGCCGGTTTAGCGAGGCGTGACAAGGTCAAGAAAACACCTTCGTGGCTATTTCGAAGGCTGTTGCGCCAGGCCCGCCAGATTGTACATGACGTTGGAATCCACCAGTTCCTTCATCTGCGCCAGCGTCAGCGTGCCCATAAGGTAAACCACCGCCAGTTCCTTGTCCTGGGCGGCCAGAACCAGGCAACTGGTGACCTTTCCACCCTGACTCTGCACGAAGACCTCGGCGCTCTCGTTCTTGTCCTTGACGTTCACGATGCGCGACCACCCGGAGGCCTCGCTCGCCTGTTTGCGCAACGGCTCCAGGTCTTTGTCCGAGTAGCTTCCCGCCTTCTCGAACTCATAGGCCCGCACGTGGATCTCCTGCACGCCGTTCAACAAGTCGGCGATCGGCAATTTACCGCCCTTGTCCTTCTTCGATAGCAATTGCGGCAAGGCCAGCTTGAGAATGGAGCCATCCAGATCCACCTCGGCTTTCTGGGACGCCTTGGCGGCGAACTCATCGAATTTCAACTCCAGCTTTTGCGCGCCCGCAAACGGCGCAAGCGTCATTCCGGCAAACACGGCGGCTACGACGAATCTCATGGTGTTCCTTCCTACCCCTCAATACGCAGGGGACGGGCCGCCCGACGCATTTTTCTGTGGCCCCACCGGCGCTAGCCCGAGCGAGGCGAAAGGCAAGGCGCCAATCCAGCTTCCGATACACTGGTGAGAGTGAAGCGAGACGTATCCTACTTCGAAGACAAAGACCCGGTGCTGATCTACATCGGCAAGAAACTGAAAGACTCCTTGCGGCTGGAGGAGATCTTCACGGCGGCGAAGGTGGATTACGGCGTCGAGGCGGATGAATACCGCGGCGGCGTGATCTTCCGTTCGGTGCGCGCCGGCGCCTTCTTTTACGTGCTGCCCGAAACGGTAGACGCGGCGCACGAGGTCATGCGGCAAAACCGATACCAGCCGTACACTGGCGCGGCGCCTGACGTGGGGTAGCGTCCGGCTCGGCGCCAGTGGCACAGTGGACGTGCCGGCCCCGTCCGGCGCGCCGCTAGAGATCGATATCCCGCGTGCGCGGTTTGGTGTCCGGATCTTCCTTGGCGCGTTTGAAAAGCTCGTCGAACTTCTTTTCCAACACCTTGCCGTGCGTCTTTTCTGCCTCAAACTGCTTTTGGAAAAGTTGCTCGCGCCGGTCGCCCGCACCCTTGAGTTTGGCCACTTCGGCGGCAAGATCCTCAATTAGGGGAGGCTTCACGGGGACAGTGTGAGCAATCACGGCGCGCGTTTCCGGATCGACCTTCAGAATCGCATCGCAGCACGGACATGCCACGTCGAACATACCGTTGACCATTTATCTATCGTAGTCGAGATTGGGTTTGGCCCGCGCCGCGAAAAGCTCAGGCCATGGAAGAGACGATTGTGAGGGTGTCGAGGACAGCTAGAAGAGTTTAGGCGAGGTGACTCATAGGCGAGATTTTAGGAACGGGGGTCAATCGTCTCTCCGAAGGCCAGTTCAAATTTAGTCACGCTTTTCATATAGCAATTGCCGCGCCAAACAGGCATCTTGTTGAACAATTACGGTTTACTCTGGCAGCGTGATGTTATTTGGCAACAAGGTGTACGCAAAATTGGCATACCTGTGTCAACTTCGTATGGCCCTGCCGCGCATGCACCGCGCGAAGCGTCTAGGGTTGCGGTCGCACAGCGCCGGCGGGCGGCGCGGGGGGCGCATCCGGAATCGGGCTCGGCTGGCGCGCCACTACGCCTCTGGCCGCTTCGTCCACCGACACGTTGTTGTTGTACAGAATCTGCCCGGTCGCCCGATCCAATTCCACTTTGGCCTTCGAATAGGCGGCTTCCGCGGCTACCAGGTTCGACTGCGCTGTCACCAGATCGCGCTCCGCCAGAATCACGTTGTAGATGGTGGAGGCTCCCAGCGCCAGTTTCTTCTGCTCCGCGTCCAAGGTCTGCAATTGAAGAACCTGAGCCTTCAGTGCGGCCTTGTATTGCGCGCGCGCCTGCGAAACCCCGATCATGCCGTTCTGCACGTCCACCCGGACTTGATTCTCCAGGCGTTGCAGCGAGAGTTGCTGCTGCCGGTAGGTCAGTTCGTCGGAAAGCACCTGCGCCTGCGCCGCGCGGTTGCGGAGGGGGATGTTAAGATTGAAGCCCACCGAATAGTTGGGGAAGTTGCGCGCGAACAACTGCGAGAGCACGGTGCCGTAGCCGCCGATGAAGAAGCCGGTGTTGGAGTGTGGCGACCCGGGCAGCGAAGGCAGCGGATTGATCTGCCCCGCCAGAGCGCTATTAGAGAGGTTGGCCACCACATCCAGCGTGGGCAACAAAGCGTTTTTCGATCCGCGGATGGTCAGTTCCTGGTTGGAAAGCTGGATGCGGCTTTGCGCCAGTTCGGGGCGCGAGGAGATGGCAAGCGCGGTCATGTCCTGGATGGGTCTCACCGGCTCCACGGCCGGAATTTCGATGCGGTCCGTGGTGACGATATGGGCGGCCGCGATTGCCGGATTGGAGACACCAGTCCGGCTGAGAGCGGTCTTCAGGATGGTTTCCTGCTGTAGCGCGCGCGTCTGGGCCACCAGCAGTGTCTGCTCGCGGGAGGCGATCTCGGCATCGGCGCGGACCACCTCGATCTGGGCCAGCGTGCCCACTTCCACCTGCTTGCGGTTATCCTCCAAGAGCCGGTTTGAGGCAGCCAGCGCGTCGCGCGCCACCTGCACCGATTCGTTGAAGGAAACCAGGTCCCAGTAGAGTTCCATGACCGCGGCCACGGTAGTCTCCACCTGGAGTTTAAAGGTAATATCGCTGACCTCGCGATTGTTCTTGGCGATGCGGATTTGCCGCGAGTTCACCCCCGGGCCGAAGCCCTGCAACAGGTGCTGGGTCACGCCTAAGCCGAGCGACGAGTTCGTGGCAGGGTTGAAATCGCTGCGCGGGTTGTTGCTGTTTGCCAAGTTGTTGTTCAATCCGAGGTTGACCGTGGTACCCGTGAGGAAGGACTGTTGGATTCCGAAATTGCCCACTTTTTGGGTCTGGATCAGTTCGTTGGTGCCGGTCAGGAACGCGCTGGTCTGCGGCGTGGTCAAATGGCCCCAGCTCAGGGCGCCCGTGAGCACTGGGTCCAGGCTCGGGATCGCCGGTCCGGAAGAGGAAAGCACGCTTGC
>JANYJN010000134.1 GCA_025358475.1 Candidatus Solibacter sp. | reverse complement strand
ACCTGGAAGCGCCCACCATCAACCTCGACGAGATCCAGCAGCGGCTTGATCGCCCCGATTACGCGCCGGTGGCGCAGTCCCTGTACGAGATCGGTGTCACCTCGATTGTCGATCTGCTCTCTAATTACGCCGGCCAGAACGCCGACCTGGGCGCGTGGAGCGCGGGCGCCGAAATCAACCGCGACATCGACCTCCGCCTGCAATATCTGGGCGGATGGGGCATCAATTCCACCATGGAAGACGTCATCTACCGGCAGATCCTGAAGTATCGGCGGGTGCCGCGCGGTCTGTTTGCCGGCTCTCCGGAAAGGGTGGGAGCGCTGCTCCAAGCCATCGCCGCGACGGGGAATTGAGGCCTCGCGGACCGCTCCCAAACCAGAGGGTGCCACGGTGGGGGCTCGGTTGGGAGCTGTGCGGGTCGTACCGTCAGGGAGCGGTCCGCGGTCAGGCTACGGGCGGAGCCGGCATCCGAGCGTAGCGGCCTCCTAATCGATCAGCCCGTTGCGCAGCGCGAAGCGCACCAGTTCATTGATGCTGTGCAGGTTCAACTTCTCCATGATGCGCCCGCGATGCGCGTCCACCGTATAGACGCTGAGATTCAACACCACGGCGATTTCCTTGTTGGTTTTGCCCTCGGCCAGCATCTGGAGCACTTCGCGTTCGCGGCTGGTCAGCAGGTCGATCGGGTTGGTGACGTGCTTGCGGTAATCGTCGAGCACGGCATTGCTGACCGCGGGGCTGAGATAGCTCTCGCCGCCCGCCACCGCGCGGATCGCCTTGACCAGGTCGTCCGCGCCGGAATCCTTGAGCAGATAGCCGCGCGCGCCGGCACGCAAAATCTCGCGCACATAGACCGAGTCCTTGTGCATGCTGAGCGCGATCACACGGATGTGGGGATTGGCCGCGATCAGCCGGCGGGTGGCTTCGATGCCGTTCAACTCCGGCATCGCCACGTCCATCACCACGATATCGGGATGCAGTTGCGCGCCGAGTTCCACGGCCTCGCGTCCATTGGCGGCCTCGCCGACAATCTCCATGTCAGCCTGCGCGCCCAGGATCATTTTGAAGCCCTGCCGGACCACGGCATGGTCGTCAGCCAACAGGATGCGAGTGCGTTTCATCTTGGAGAGGTTGGAGCGGTACCCGAACTTCAATTAGAACACCCTCGCCGGGGCGCGACCGCACCGTGACGTCGCCGCCGGCGCTACGCGCGCGGGCGCGCATGCCAATCAGGCCGAGGCCGCGGCCGCCCGTTGGAGCGGCGCTCAGGCCACAACCGTCATCTTGGATCGACATGCAGATTTCCCCGCCGCTAGAGGTAAGTTTCATCTGCACGTGCTTGGCTCCGGCGTGGCGCGCGATATTGGTCATCGCCTCCTGCGAGATGCGGAAAAGATGAGTTTCGGTTTCGTCGGGCAGGCGGCCGGAATAACTGGAGTCCACCGTCACCTCGATTCCAGTGCGCGCGGCGAAGCCCTCCGCCAGCCAACGCAATCCGGCTTCCAGGCCGAAATCGTCGAGGATGGTGGGGCGCAGCAGTTGCGACATTTGGCGCACGTTGCCGATGGCTTCATCCACCAGGCGGAGGCAATCGGCAAGCCGTGAGCTGGACTGGGCGGCGTCTCCGCCCGCGGCGGCGGCCAGCGCGCTGAGATTCGTCTTGACCGCGGTCAGCGATTGCCCGAGTTCGTCGTGCAGTTCATGCGAGAAGCGGCGGGCCGTGGCCTCCTGGTCTTCCAGCATGTGCCAGGACACGCGGCCCAGCTCGGCGGTCTGCCACTCCAGGCGGCGAATCAACTGCGAGACCATGCGCACCGTGAATACCGCGAAGATTAGCGCCAGCATCACGCTGGCCCCCGCGAAGAGCAGGGAGATGTTGCGAAGGTGCGAGGTGCGCCGCTCAATCTGCGCCTGCGCGGCATTCAGTTTGCGGTACTCGGCCTCCAGCAGGCGCGCGACAACGCTGGCGAAAGCCCCATGGTACCGGAAGAGATCGATGGAGGAAAAGGTTTCGGGTTCGTCGATGGAGAGCAGGCGGCGCGCCTCCCGCGAGAAATCCAGCGACGAACGGTTGAGCCGCTGCCAGAGACCGTGTTCGGCGGTTCGCGCTCCTTCTTCGGAGATGCGCGCGAGATCTCGATCGGCTTCGTCTAACTGGTTCATGATCTTGTAGTAGTCCACCGAATCTGGGTCGCGCGCCAGCACGGAAAAGACTTCGCTGAGCGTGGTCTGTTGGCTGTGCAGCTCATCGATCAGGCGGTTGGTGAGGGACTGCTCCCGCACCAGGCTGTTGGCATTCTCCTGGATGGACTGAATGCTGCGAATGCCGACGATGGCGGCGGCCACCAGCAGCAGAATCACCAGGGTGAGACCGGCCATCAGGACCCTGAAGATGTTCTGGTGGGTGATTTGCCGAGGTAGCATCGCGTTCTCAGTATCGCGCGGCGGTGGCGCCGGGCACATCCCCAACGCGGGCTAAAAAGAATCCTAATGAACATTAACCCCGGTACGCCCGAATTCGTGGGCCGGCGTAGCTTACGCAGGCTATCGAGTTTCCCTGGCACAAAGCGCAGTATGGGATTGTGAGCGGGCGACAAGGCCCGCGAGGGAGAAAAAAACAAAATGAAAACGACTATCCTGACCATCGCTCTGGCACTCGCCACCATGCCGTTGACGTTCGCCGCGACGCAGACGCCCACGCCGGCGCCCGCAGCGCCCGCCGCCACGTCCAGCCCGGCCGCCACCGCGCCTGTGAAAACCACCAAGAAACATCACCGCAAAGCGGCCAAGAAGACCATGAAGATGGCCCCCGCCAGCACCGTGCCGGCCCCCGTGAAGCAGTAAGTAGGTGCTTCTCTTTCAAAAGCCCCGCCGCCCGTTTATTCCGGGCGGGCGGGGCTTTTTGTTGTGCCGCACAACGAATGACGAAAATGCTGACGCTCGCCCGGCAACCGCTCCCATACGAGTGGGAGAAGCTGTGAAGAAATGCGCCCACAAGCGGGCGTTGGCAAGCTGAAGCCTGCCCCGCCAATGCAGGCACGCGAACTTGCCGTTGGTGGCGCAGGCGGTTTCGCCCGCGATTGGCGGGCGAGTTTCTTGTGCAGCCTACCGGCGCGCGGACCAAAACCGTACAGGTACGGGCTTACCTGCGAACTGCGCTCGGCCGCACAAGGCGGAGCCTTAGGCCGCAGCCAACTTGCCGAGTTGCTTCTGGGCCAGCCGGCTCCAGCGGGCGGTATACCGGCGGCGATAGCGCGGCGCGGTGCGGTCGGCCTCCACGGATCTGGCATAAGCGTCGCGGGCCGCGGATGTTTCTCCGAGCCCTTCGAGCGACTGGCCGTAGTAGTAGAGTCCTTCCGGATCGTAGGGGCGGCGCTCGGTATAAATCGCCAATTCGTTGCGCGCATCGGCAAACTGGCGCGCTGCGACGTAGATGCCGCCGAGTTCGCGCAACACCTCGCTGAAGCTGTGCCGCTCGTCCTGGCCGACCACAACCTGAAAGTGGCCGAGCGCGTCGCGCAGGCGTCCCTGTTCGCGAGCCATACGCCCGAGTTGGAAGTGGGCGTCGGTCAGCGTGGGGTCGATAGCGATCGCCTTCTGGAAACGGGCGGCGGCCTCGGTATATTGGTGGCGCTGCTGGTGAATCAGGCCAAGTTGGTACTGCGCCCCGCCATCGTGGGGATTGACGGTGGCTGCCTCCAGCATGCGCCGGAAGCTCTGCCGGCTGCGCAATCCCGCGCCCAGACCGGAAAGTTCGCCGCCCAGGTAATACCAGGCGAAGAAGAGGAAGAAGGGCGAGGCCAGCATGCCCAGCAGGTATTGCAGCGGTCCCCAGACGACGGCGGCGGCGGCCAGCGGAACCCAGGAGAGTGCCACTACGCCCGCGGCGATGCCGTTCCCCACGCCGAATACCGTGCGCACGGCGAAGAACATCAGCAGTGCGAAGTAGAGAACGGCGGCAATCATCAGGTAAACCACGGGCACCAACGAGGCCCCGAGCGCCAAAGGGATCTCGGCGGCCGCGAACGCCATGGCGGCGCACGTCAACAACGGGGAATAATCGCGTTGGAAGACCACCCCAACTCCGCCCAGCCGGCCGAGCAGGGTCGCCAATAACAAGGTTCCCGGAACGTAGACCACCGCCAGCACCAGCAGGGGCATAAAGAAACTGATGGGCAGCCCAGGAGCGGTGAATTTCAGCAGCAGAGTCGCCGCCAGCACCGCCGCGCTGGCGAACAGGAGACTACCGCGATCCAGGATCGCACTCATGGCGCCGGCAGGCTGCCACCAGATTCGAAACAGCAGAAGCACAAATGCAGAATAGCAAGTGGCGCGGGCGCCGCCTCAGAAGCTGTGAAAAAATGCGCTCGTACGCGGGCGTTGGCGGGGCATCCTGCCCCCCTCATTGCAAGCGAAAGGCTTGCCGCCGGTGGCGCGGGCGCCGCCTCAACCAGCGGCTCGAGGATCCACTCAGAAACCGGCCGGCCGGAGCGCACGCAGAGCGGTTGGCACGCCAAGTACGCCGCTCCGCACGTTCGCCACCAACTGTGACATCCTCTGCGCCGCGTCGGCGGCGTCCACGGGCGGGCCCCCCATCTGAGTTTCCAGATGCTGCGCGAACAGCCGGAGAGCGTCGTGGTGATTGCTGTCGTCTCTGGTCTCCAATTCGGGATTGGGGGGCATCAGCATAGTGTAAGAAACGCGGATGAAGGGGACAGTGTCCGTTCGCGCCTGGGACTCGCGGAGGGCGATGGCGATGCTTGTTGCCGCCTCCGCCCGGCGGCCCAGTGGACCGAGACGCCACTTATCGATGAGGTATTTCAAGACGCTGGTGTGATCGAACTGCGTGTGTTCCACCATCCGGGAGACCCACGGCGAGATCAGGAGTGCCGGTACGCGCACGCCAAGCTGGTCGAAGCTGTACTCCATCTGGTGATCGTCCGGAGCCACGGCGCCGGGAGGTGTTACGTGGTCGTAGAATCCGCCGTGCTCGTCGAATAAGATCACCAGCAAGCTGCTGTTCCACAAGTCCGGGTTGGAGCGGATTGCGTTATAAACGTCGGCAATGACCTTTTCGCCCTTCATGACGTTGTGCGGGGGGTGATCGTCGTTCTCATCGGGTCCGAAGTACTTCGGTTCCAGGAAGACAAAATCGGGGAATGACTTCTCGTCCCGCACATCCTCGAAGAACTCGTCGATCATACGGTATTGCGCCAGGTTTTCGGGAAGCAGGTTGCGCAGCAGGAGCCACGACGAAGGGAAGTCATAGAAGTAGGTCTTCCAAGTCCTACCAGCCTGGTTGAGGCGGTCGAAGATGGTCTGTTGGGTCTGTTGAAAATAGCTGCCGAGATCGGTAACTCCGGCCGGCATCAGAATGCGCCCCAGCGAAGTCCCCGAGAGTGCGAAGAAGCGGTTCGGCCAGGTGGGCCCCGGCACCGACGCGTACCACCGGTCGCAAGTTGTGAAGTCGCGCGCGAGGGAGTGCAGGCCGGGCAGGAAGCCCGCGGGGAAATAGTCCATGATTTGCTGCCGCTCCTGCACTGTGGCGGCCGGATAAGCCTGCACGAAGTCCAGCACGAAGCCGCTATTCCGGTTCTGCAACTGGATGAGGACATCCGCGTGCTCGTGCTTGGGGTCGGAAGTGGTCTGCGTGATCTCGCTGGGCGCCTGGAAGTAAGCGTGGCCCGCCGGGTCGCGGTTTACGTGGGGATTTGCCGGGTCCACACCGTCCAAGCCCGGTAGGACGCCGGCAAGGCCTCCCATCATGTGATCGAAGGAGCGATTCTCCATGATGAGCAGAATCACGTGACGAATGGGATCGTTAACAGGCATCGGCTTCCCCCCTGTGCGGCCCGGCACACCGCCCGGGATGAGCGTATTCTATAACGCGCTCTTACCCAGTAGGCTGCCGGGGATCATTTTCCGGCAGACATCTGTGAGCATCCGCACGAAAGGAGCTGCGATCCGTGGCTCAGGCACCTTTGCCTGCCGGGTCGAGACTCATCTCGACCCTCCGTCAGGCGCCGGCGTGAGAACCGGCGCGGCAGCCCGGGAGGCTGCGCCACATCGGCTGTTCAGGGGCTAACTCATCCGCTCCGCCCAGCGGAGATAGCGCACCAGTTCGCGCCGCTGCCGCCAGGCGAAGCTCCAGAACTGCGTGAAGGTGATCTCGTCGGCGTGCACTCCCGAGTAGGTCTCGATGCGCCAGCGCAGGTAGGGACTCTGCCACGGGCAAAGCCGGTAGCCGCGCGAGAGACTCCACAGGATGCGGATCATCGCTTATCCGTCACTTGTTGGTCTTAGCGTCCGGCGTGGCGTAATAGCCGCTGCGCGTGCGCACGGTTGGATTGCCCGAAGCCTTGGCGGCGATGCGGATGGCGCGGAAACTTCCGTCCATCGCCGAATTGGAGGGCGAGTATTCGATGATGTACTGGCTGCGAATATCGTGCGCCACCAGATGCGCGATGGCATCTACTTCCTCCACGTCCTTGGGGAAGAACGTCTTGCCCCCGGTGGCCTCGGCCAAGTCGTTGAGCGCTCTCCTGGCGTGGGCGGCTTCGCGGTGCTCCTCCTCGGTCAGCAGGCCGACGCCATAGATCAACACGTCGCTCTGGTGCGCGCTCATCATGATGTGTTGCAGAGTGAGGAGACTCGAATTGTCGTTGCCGTCGGTAATTACCACCAGCACTTTCTTGTCGCGGTGAGCCTTCTTCAAGTGCAGGATCGACATTTCGATGGCGTCCCGCATGGCCGTTCCCCCGCGGGCATCGATCCGGCTGAGCGCGGTTTGGAGCTCCGCGATGTCGTTGGTGAAATCCTTTTCCTGGGGATTGTCCAGGTAGGCGGTGTCGTTGAAGTTGACGATGAAGACCTCGTCGTCGCGGTTGGAATCCTTCACCAGCGCCAGTGCGGCGGCTGAAACCTTGGCCAGCTTGTTGCGCATGCTGCCGCTGTTGTCGATCACCAGGCCGAGCGAAACCGGAACGTCTTCGCGCTTGAACTTGCGGATCTCCTGCTTGATCTTGTTCTCGTAGACCGTGAAGGCCGATTGCGGAAGCGTGGTCACCAGATGACCGCTCTTATCGATCACCGTGGTGTGGCAGACTACGATGCGCGTGTCGGCGCGAAACACAGTGGCGGCATCCTGCGCCTGCTGGGCCATCGGCGCCGCCGCCATCAAAAGACAGAGTGTAAAGGAACGCATTATTTGGCAGTAGGCCCTTTTGCTCCGGGACCCGTGGGACTGGCCTGGTCGGGAGTCGCGTAGTACCCGCTGCGCGTGCGCACCGTGAGATTGCCCGGAGCTTTGACCGTAATTTTAATCTGGCGGAACGTGCCGTCCATCGCGGTATTGGTCGGCGTGTATTGGATGGTGTATTGGTTGCGAATATCGCGCGCCACCTGGTGGGCGATCTTTTCGACTTCGCCGGCATCCTTGGGGAAGAAGATCTCGCCGCCGGTTGCCGTGCCCAGCGCTTTGAGCGCACGCTGCGCACGCTGCGCTTCGCGGCGCTCTTCCTCGCCCAGCAGGCCGACGCCGTAGATCAGGACTTCGCTCTGCTGCGATGCCTTTACCAGGTTTTCCAGGCTGACCACGCTGGCATTGTCGTTGCCGTCGGTGACCACCACCAGCACCTTCTTATCCTTATGGGCCTTCTCCTTCAAGTGGTCGATGGACATGCGGATGGCGTCGCGCATGGCCGTGCCACCGCGCGAATCGATGCGCGTCAGAGCTTCTTCCATTTCCTTGATGTCGTTGGTGAACGCCTTCCCGTGCGGGTTATCCAAGAAGGCCTCGTCATTGAAGTTGACGATAAAAACCTCGTCTTCGGGGTTGGAATCCTTGACCAGCGCCAGCGCGGCGGCTTCCACCTTGGAGCGCTTGTCCCGCATGCTGCCGCTGTTGTCGATGACCAGCCCCATGGAAACCGGAACGTCTTCGCGGTGGAAAATCTGGATGGGCTGTTGTACGCCGTTTTCGTAAACCGTGAAGGCGTCTTGCGTCAGGGTAGTGATCAGGTGGCCGTTCTTGTCTACTACCGTGGTGTGGCAGACTACTAGCCGCGTGTCGGCGCGGAAGACCGGCTGCTGCGCCCACAACGCCGCTCCGGCCAACGCCAACAGCAAGGCGCCGGCGATAACATATCGCCGTGCGGGCAAGGCAGGCGAAACCGCCTGCCCCACCAATGCACGCAGATGACCTGCCGCGGTGGCGCAGGCGGTTTCGCCCGTGCGCAACTGGTTATTGCGCGGGTGCATAATAGCCCTGTTTCCAGAATGGCCGCAACAGCGGCATGCCGTGCGGTTGCACCAGCCTGACCTGGACCCTGCGATACTTGCCGTCGCGGTGCAGATTCTTTGGTGAGTAGCCGAGGATATACTGGTTGCGCAACTCCACTCCGATTTTCGCCGCCACGTCGGGCAGCTCATTGAGATCGTCCACCTGGTACTGCCGTCCTCCGGTTTGCTCCGCGATTTCGGTGAGCAGCGCGGGTCCCGTTGTCTCTTCCGGCGTACGGGAGCGCGCCCCGGCCGATTCGTAAATACCGATGGCGTAGATCTGCACGTCGGCTTCCTTCACCAGGGTCTTGATTTCCGCCTCGCTGTAGCGGCTGCTGTTATCGCCCCCGTCGGAGATCAACAGCAGCGCCTTGCGCGGATTTTTGGCCTTTTTCATTTCGTGCATCGCCATGTAGACCGCGTCCAGAAGCGCGGTTCTGCCCTTGGACTGGGTGAAGGCGAGCTTATTCTGGATCTCCTCCAAATTGCGCGTGAAGGGTTGAATCAGGTTGGCCGAATCGTTGAACTGCACCAGGAGAAACTCGTCCTCGGGATTGGCCAGCTTAAAAAACTGCGCCACCGCCTGCCGTGATTTATCCAGCTTGTGGCCCATGCTGCCGCTGCAATCGAAGACCACGCCCACGGAGAGCGGGGCGTCCTCGCTGGAGAACTGCGTGATCTCCTGCGGTTGCTTATCTTCCGTCAGTTTGAAGTTCTCCTTCTCAAGCCCCGTGACAAAACGGTTCATGGGGTCGGTGACCGTCACCGGAATCAGTACCAGCGTGCTGTCCACCCGGATGTTGGAACGCGGCCGCGATTCCGTCTTCTCACCCGGTTTGCTCCGGACATCGAGGTTTGCCTGTCCCCAGATGGCAGCCCCCAGGCAAATTCCAACCGCGCAACGAATCAACAGCTTAGCGTAGGACGGCAGCATAACGGCTGGCCAGCCTTTCTTTCCCAAGAATAACATAGGCGATTTATGGTAAGATCCTCTGTGCCGCGTAAAATTCTCGGCGTCATTCCTGCCAGATTTTCATCCACTCGTTTCCCCGGCAAGGTGCTGGCTCAACTCGCCGGCAAAACCATGCTGCAGCATGTGTATCAACGTGCTTCCCTGAGCACCTATCTAACCAGCGTGATTATTGCTACGGATGACGAACGGGTGTATACGGTTGCGAGAAATTTTGGTGCGCGCGTGCGCCTGACGCGCTCCGATCATCTCTCCGGCACCGACCGGGCGGCCGAAGTGGCCTCCGCTGAAGACGCCGAAATTGTCGTCAACATTCAGGGCGACGAGCCGCTGATCTCTCCCGCCGCCATCGACGCCGCCATCCTGCCCCTGGTCCACACTCCGGAACTGGTCATGGCGACGCTTAAGAAACGGATCGAAGACCCGCGCGAGATCACCGACCCCAATGTGGTCAAGGTGGTGACGAATCGCTCTGGCGATGCCGTCTATTTCTCGCGCTGCGCGATTCCCTTCGAGCGGGAACAATCCGGCGGCAGTTTTTATTTCAAACACATCGGGCTGTATGTTTACCGGCGGAAGTTTCTGTTGGCGTATCCGTCGCTGCCAGTGGGTCCGCTTGAAGCCGCCGAACGCCTGGAGCAGTTGCGCGCTTTGGAAAATGGATTTCGAATCCGTGTCGTGGAAACGGAGTACGAGTCGCTGGGCGTGGATACCCCCGAGGATCTCGAACGGGTGTCCAAGTTGTTCGACGCCTCAATCTTACAGGGAACAGGAAATGGCTAAATACATATTTGTAACGGGCGGGGTGGTCTCGTCGCTGGGCAAGGGGATCGCTGCCGCGTCGATCGGTTGTCTCCTGGAAAGCCGCGGGCTGAAAATCGCGTGCCAGAAGTTCGATCCGTACCTGAACGTGGACCCGGGGACGATGAGCCCCTTCCAGCACGGGGAAGTCTTCGTCACCGACGACGGCGCCGAGACCGATCTCGACCTGGGCCACTATGAGCGCTTCACGCACTCCAAGCTGACGCAGAGCAACAACCTGACCAGCGGCCGCATCTATGAGCAGATCATCGCCCGCGAGCGGCGCGGCGATTATCTGGGCAAGACCGTGCAGGTGATTCCGCACGTGACCAATGAGATCAAAGCCGCGCTGAAGAAGGTGTCGGGGGACGTGGACGTGGTGATCGCCGAGATCGGCGGCACCGTGGGCGATATCGAATCGCTGCCGTTCCTCGAAGCCATCCGCCAGATGCGCCACGAAGAGGGACGCGCCAACACCCTATTTGTACACGTGACCCTGGTACCGTGGATCGCCGCGGCGCAGGAACTTAAGACCAAGCCCACACAGCATAGCGTGAAGGAATTGCGCGCGCTCGGCATCCAGCCCGATATTCTGCTGTGCCGCTGCGAGCGCTTCATCCCGCAGGAGATGAAGGAGAAGATCGCCCTCTTCTGCGACGTGGACTTGGGCGCCGTTATTACCGCCCGCGACGTCAAGAGCGTGTATGCCGTGCCGGTGGGGTTCGCCGCCGAGGGCGTGGATGAAATTGTCCTCCGCCTGCTCAAGCTCGATTGCGGTCCGCGCGACATGGTTAAGTGGACGGCGATGCTGGAGCGCCTGGACAACCCGCGCGGCGAAGTCTCCATCGCCCTGGTGGGCAAGTACGTGGAATACGAAGACTCCTATAAGAGCCTCAAGGAAGCGCTGCTGCACGGCGGGCTGGCCCACCAGTTGAAGGTCAACATCGACTGGATCGAGGCCGAAGGCGTGGTGGGCGAGGGCTGGGAGCGGCAACTGGAAAACTACGACGGCATTCTGGTGCCGGGCGGCTTCGGCAAGCGTGGCATCGATGGCATGCTCAACGCCATCAGGTACGCGCGCGAGCACAAAGTGCCCTACTTCGGGATCTGCCTGGGCATGCAGACCCTGGTAATCGAATACGCGCGCAATGTGTGCGGCCTCGAAGCCGCCGATTCCACCGAGTTCAACTCGGGCACGCCGCACCGCGTCATCTTCAAGCTCCGCGAGCTCAAGGGGATCGACGAGTTGGGCGGCACCATGCGCCTCGGAAGCTGGGCGTGCCGCCTGGCCGAGGGCAGCGTCGCTTACAGCGCCTACGGCACGCGCGAAATCAACGAACGCCATCGCCACCGCTACGAGTTCAATCGCGAATACGAAGAGCGCTTGAAGGCGGCGGGCCTCAAGATTACCGGCGAGACGCCGGACAATACGTACGTCGAAATCTGCGAGCTGGCCGACCACCCCTGGTATCTCGGCTGCCAGTTCCATCCCGAGTTCAAATCCAAACCCATGGCACCGCACCCGCTGTTCAAGAGCTTCATCGGCGCGGCGGAAAAGCAGCGTGATCGGCGCCAGTCGGCCCTTGAGGAGCCGCTATTCTCCCGTGCCGATTGAATTTGCGGATTTCGGCCGGCGTCTGGTGCTGATCGCCGGGCCGTGCGTGATCGAAAGCGAGGAGCACGTGCACCGCATGGCGCGCGGCATTCGCGAAGCGGTGGGCGAGTTCGTCTTCAAGGCGAGTTTCGACAAGGCCAACCGGACCAGTGTGGGCGCGTATCGCGGTCCGGGGCTGAAGGAAGGGCTGCGTATCCTGGCTGGGTTGAAGGCGGAAGGGCCGAAGGCGGAGGGCTTCCCGATTCTGACCGATATTCACGAGCCGTGGCAGGCCGAAGCGGCGGCGGAAGTGGCGGACATCCTGCAGATTCCCGCGTTCCTGTGCCGGCAGACGGACCTGCTGACGGCCGCCGGACGGACGGGCCGCATCGTCAACATCAAGAAAGGGCAGTTCGTGGCGCCCCACGATATCCACCGCGCGGCGGAGAAGGTGGCATCCACCGGCAACAACCGGGTGGTGCTGACGGAGCGCGGCTCCAGCTTCGGCTACAACAATCTGGTGGTGGACATGCGCGGGCTGAAGACCATGCGCGACGCCGGATGGCCGGTGGTCTTCGACGCCACGCATAGCGTGCAGTTGCCCGGCGGAGCGGGCGCGGCGTCGAGCGGGCAGCCGGAATTCATCGCCCCGCTGGCGCGCGCGGCGGTAGCGGTGGGCATCGACGGCGTATTCGTGGAGGTTCACGATCAGCCCGAGAAGGCGCTCTCCGACGGCCCCAACGCCCTGCGGCTGGAGCTGCTGGCCGATTTCTGGCGGAGCTTGCTGGAGATCGACGCGCTGGTGAGGCCCCTGGCGAAGTAGTCTCCACGCCTGGCAACCCCGCTACGTCATAAGATGGTAAGGAAGACTCCGTATGATGAATCTACAGCGGCGGCGCCGCGGCTTTTCCCTGATCGAATTGCTGATCGTTATCGCAATCATCCTGATCATCATCACCATCGCGCTGCCCCGCTTAAGCCGCGCGCGCATGTTCTCGCAGGAAACGGCGGCCATCGGC
This sequence comes from Candidatus Solibacter sp., assembly GCA_025358475.1. Lineage (GTDB taxonomy): Bacteria > Acidobacteriota > Terriglobia > Bryobacterales > Bryobacteraceae > Solibacter. The sequence continues at coordinate 4,552 of JANYJN010000134.1, read as the reverse complement.
GCCATGCGGACCATCCACACCATGCAGGTGCAATACTACTCGCAGTACGGCAGGTATGCCGCCTCGCTGACGGAAATGGGGCCGCCTACCAGCGGCGCGCCGGGACCGGCCGCCGCCGATTTGATCGATGGCACCCTGGCTGCCGGCACCAAGAGCGGGCACAAGTTCACCTTGACTGGAAATGCCTCCGGCTACGTGATCAACGTGGTTCCCGAGTCTTACGGCAATAGTGGAAGCCGGACGTTTTATTCGGACCAGACCATGACAATCCGCCAGAATTACGGCCAGGAACCGGCCACCATCAACAGTCCGGAAATGAAATAGCCCGTTCTTTTTGCAAACTCTGTACAATTGGGCCACAATTCTGAAGGCGTGCGCGGTTTACCATGGGAAACGTGCAAATGGTCCCACCCAGCGAAGACGAAGGCACCAGCCGCCGCAATTTCTACGTGGTCGCGATCTACGGATTTTGGGCAGCGATCTCGGCCGCGCTCGGCCTGCCTGCCCTGGTCTATCTGCTGTTCCCGCCCAAAGCGAAAAAAGTCGACGAGTGGATCGAGATCGGCGATATCGGGCGCTTGGCACTGAACTCGCCGGTGGAGATGACTTTCCGGCGAACCCGCGTCGACGGCTGGAAAGTGATCAGCGAAAAAAGTACCGCTTGGGTGGTCAAGGGCGCCGGCGACCAGGTGACGGCCTTCGGGCCGCAGTGCACCCACCTAGGGTGCGCCTATCACTGGGAAGAGAGCAAGGGCCACTTTCTGTGTCCTTGCCACACGTCTCTGTTTGCTAGCGACGGCAAGGTGGTGGCCGGCCCCGCGCCGCGACCGCTGGACCGGTACCAAACCAGGCTGAACGGCAACAGACTACTGCTCGGCAAACTGGAATCGCCGGAGAAAAAGTCGTGAGACGCCGCTTTCGCGGAGTCAACGAATGGGTGGAGCATCGCACCGGAATACAAAGTGCCGTGCGCCAGTTCCTGTACGAAGAGATTCCGGCATCCAGCGGCTGGCACCAAGTGTTCGGCAGCGTCGCCATGTTCCTGTTCATGGTGCAGGCGTTCACGGGGGCGCTCTTGGCTTTCAATTACGCGCCCACCCCAGGCGATGCCTATAATAGCCTGCGCTACATCCTGACGGAGTTGACCGGGGGCCGATTGATGCGCGGGTTGCACCACTGGGGCGCCAGCATGATCGTCGTGGTGGTGGTGCTGCACATGCTGCAGGTCTTCCTGTACGGGGCGTACAAGAAGCCGCGCGAAGCCACCTGGATGGTGGGCGTGGTGCTGCTGCTGCTCACCCTGGCTTACGGGCTCACCGGATACCTGCTGCCGTGGGACAACCGGGCGTATTGGGGGACCGTGGTCACCACGCAGATCGCGGCACAGGCGCCGGTGCTGGGACCGTACCTGTTGCGGTTGTTGGGTGGCGAAGGCGAGATCGGCGTGGTGACCTTTGCGCGATTCTACGGCTTGCACGTGCTGCTGCTGCCGCCGGCCACCATTTTCCTGATGGTGCTGCACATCTTCCTGGTGCGCAAGCACGGGGTGGCGCCGCTGCCCGGCGACGAGGCGCAGCCCAAGAAGAAGTTCTACCCGCAACAGGTGTTCAAGGATACGGTGGCCATCTTCATCGCCTTTGCCATTCTGTTCATGATGGCGGTGGCGGTGCGCGTGCCGCTGGAGCAACTGGCCGACCCGACAGACACCTCTTACATCCCACGGCCGGAATGGTATTTCCTATTTCTGTTCCAGATGCTGAAGCTGTTCAGCGGACCACTGGAAGTGGTGGGCTCTGTGGTTCTGCCGGGTCTGGCGGTGCTACTGCTGATTCTGGTCCCGTTTATCGACCGCGGCCAGATGGTGAAAGTCACCCGGCGAGGCGTGGCGTTGGCGTTCGTGCTGCTGGCCGCCATCGGCTGGGGAGGGCTGACCGCGGCCGCCGTAAGATCCACGCCGAAGGAAACACTGGCGGCGGCCGTGGATTTCTCCGGGCCCACCGACTGGATGCAGCTATCGCCCGAGGAAATGGTGGGCATCGCCTACTTCCGCAAGGAAAACTGCGTGAGCTGCCATGCCATGGGCGGCCACGCTTCGGCGGAAGGACCAGACCTGACCAAGGCCTCGATCCACAAAGACGCGGCGTGGATGATCCAGCATTTCAAACGCCCGTCGGCGATGCGTCCGGGGACTTCGATGCCGCCCATCCAGTTGACCGATGCGCAACTGAATTCGCTGGCGGCGTTTCTGCTGAAGCTCAATGAGAAGAACGCCACCGCGCTCGACAATGCGCCCGATTTCGCAGTCCAGGGTGCGCTGCTTTACCAAACGAACCGCTGCGGCGGCTGCCATCTGGTGAACGGAGGCGGCATGAGGATCGGTCCGCCGCTCAATGGGCTCTCCAAACGCCAGAGCCGCGGCTGGGTGGAGGCACACTTCGCCGATCCGGCGAAGATGGTGCCGGGGTCGATCATGCCACCCTACAAACTGGCGCCGAAAGACCTGGAGAATCTGACGTCTTACCTGTTCGCGCTGCCGGATTAGACCCTCCGGGCCTCACCGCGGAGACGCAGGGCACCCCGAGAAAAGCGCAGCAAACACCGTGCCTATAGAGCCGCAGCGGAATGGATACCTTCCGATTGCAGCACGCCGGCCATTTTCTGGAGGGCGGTCTTGTGGATCTGCGAAACGCGGCTTTCGTTGACGCCGAGCACGTCACCGATTTCCTTCATCGTCAGGTCGTTGGTGTAGTAGAGGAAGACCACTTTCTGATAGCGTTCGGGGAGGGTGCCGATGGCATGCGCCAGGGTGTGCTGGAGTTGGCTGCGTTCGCACATGCGGTCGGGCTGGCAATCCGCGGTTGCGGCGAATTCCTGCGTGTGTTCGCGGTCCTGATCGGGATTTGGAGTGGTCGAGACCGGGCCTACCGTGCGCATTTCCATCTGTATGCGATGCCAGCGATCCAGTCCGACGCCTAGTTGATCCGCCACTTCCGTATCGTTGGGGGTGCGCCCGAGTTTTGAGGCCAGGTCGCGCGTGGTGCTCTCCACCTGCTTCTGGCGGCGGCGCAGATCACGCGAAGCCCAGTCCAACTGCCGCAGGCTGTCCAGGATGGCGCCTTTGATGCGGTGCTTGGCATAGGCGTGAAACACTACGTTTTTCGTGCCGTCGTATTTGGTCACAGCGTCGAACAGGCCCATCACCCCGGCGTGGATGAGATCGTCCAGATCCACGTGAACCGGCAGGTTTTCATGAACACGAATAGCGATCGCCTTCACCAGCGGAAGGTGATCGAGCACAATCTGATCGCGATGCTCCTGCGTAAGCTTCGACCGGCGGCGTGCGGACACACTGATAGCGCTCATGTTCTTCTTCCTCTTTTCTGGAGTTTTTGGAGCTGCCGGTTCGCCCGACGCAGTTTAAGATTGCAACTTTAGCGCCACGTAGTTTCGGTAGATAAAGACCTTATTTTCAACTAGGTGGCATCGCAGAGAGCGTTCCAGAACGGAACATCGGTTCAGATCGGAACAGAGGAATGTTTCAGAGTGGTGCGAAGGGGAGAAAGGGCGCTTACCATCCAGCCTTGTAGGCGATGCAGGTTTTCACGGTCAGGCCTCCGAGCAGGATCCAGACCGCGGCCCGGAGGGTCCCATCCAGCGTGAAGGTCGCCATTAGCGCCAGAGCGGCATAGACGCCGAGTGCCCAAAGGAAACGGTAGGTCATGGTCAATTCATTCTGGCATGGCGAGCGGCGCCGGGGCGAGGTGCCCCCAACCGTGCAGGGAGGTCTGGAATGGAGTCGGACGTAAAAGAATGCCGGACGCGGAACACGGCGGACTACAGTCGATCGCCAGGGCAGAGTTTTGGGGGTTCGCACCCACCCGGTTTGCGCATAAAGCCCCTGGGTATGTGCCAAGAGGCGAAAACCTCGCCGAAAACTTCCACAATTTGTAGAAATTGCGAACACTTATGTATGGAACCCAACGTGCACGTTGCCGCCGCGAGCCTCCAGGAGGATTGCATGACCGACAGCGATACCCTCACTATTACCGACAACCGCACCCAGCAGTCTTACACCATCCCGATTTACCGCGGCACGGTCCGCGCCATGGATCTGCGGCAGATCAAAACCAGCCCCGACGATTTCGGCCTGATGACCTACGATCCGGCCTTCATGAACACCGCCTCCTGCCAGAGCGCGATCACCTACCTGGACGGGGACAAAGGCATCCTGCGCTATCGCGGCTACCCGATCGAACAACTGGCCGAGCAGTGCAGTTTCCTGGAAGTGGCCTACATGCTGTTGAACGGCGTGCTGCCCACGGCGCAACAACTCGAATACTGGCAGTGTAAAGTCATGCGTCACACCATGACCCACGAAAACGTGAAGAAGTTCATGGACGGCTTCCACTATGATGCCCACCCGATGGGCATCCTGATCTCTACCGTCGCCGCGCTTTCCACCTTCTATCCCGAGGCTAAGAACATCGGCGATCCCAAGTCCCGGGAAAAGCAAATCGTCCGGCTGATCGGCAAGATGCCGACGCTGGCGGCC
>JANYJN010000034.1 GCA_025358475.1 Candidatus Solibacter sp. | reverse complement strand
GAATATTTCGGGCGGCGAAGAGCGCGCCGTGGCGGTGCTGGACCGCATCGTGAAGAACGTGGATGTCCTGGTGGGCAACGAGGAAGATCTGCAAAAGGGCCTCGGCATTCCCGGACCGGAAGTCGCGGCGAAATCCAAGCTAGATCCGAGCGCGTTTTTCGGCATGATCGATACCGTCGTGAAGAAGCATCCGCATGTGAAGATCGTGGCTACCACGCTGCGGGAGGTCCACTCCACCAACCGGCATAGCTGGGGAGCGGTGGCGTGGATCAACGGCAAGACGTACATGTCGCCGATGGCGGAGTTGCACGTGCACGACCGCGTGGGCGGCGGCGATGGATACGCGTCGGGTTTCTTCTACGGTTTGCTGGCTGGCGAATCGCCGGAGGAAGCGGTGAAGCTGGGCTGGGCGCACGGCGCGTTGCTCACCACCTTCCCGGGCGATACCACGATGGCGACGGTAGAGCAGGTGCGCGCGTTCGCCAAGGGCGGATCGGCGCGCATTCAGCGGTAAGCCGGACCTTGTGGGGCGTTGCGCCAACCTATCAATTGGTGGTGGCGCCCCTACCTCTTATACCCGATCATCCGTAGGAACCCGCGTCGCTTCTCCGCATCCTCCGCACCTTCGACGCCCTTCGGCATAGACCCATCGATCACGCCCAGCACGCCGCGGCCCTGTTCGCTTTCCACCACCACCACCTGCGCCGCATTGGCCGTAGCGCAGAAGATGGAACACACTTCGGGGACATCCTTAATCCGCCCCAGTACGTTGATTGGGTATCCCTCCGTCATGACCACCACGAAGATATGCCCCGCGCCGATCGCGCTCGCGTTCTTCGCCGCTAACGCCTTCAACCCCTCGTCGTTGCCGTCCACCCGCGTCAGGCACGGGCCCGACGCCTCATTGAAAGCCAGCCCGAACTTCATCTGCGGGACCGTGTTCACGATGGCCTCGTAAATGTCTTCCACCGTCTTGATGAAGTGCGATTGCCCCAGAATCACGTTGCCGCCCTCGGGAATTTCCAGCGGAACAAGCTTGATATCCATTACTGAAATACCTCGCCGGCCCGCCTTACCTTGATATCTTCCGCCTTAACTCCCAACGGCCACTTCACCACCAAAGTATCTTCCTCGGTGATCTCCTTCGGCTTCGGCGAATTGTAAGTCATCGGTGAAACTTCCTCGCTCGCCAGTTGCCGTTTCAAGTCCTCCCCGTTGCGGGTCACCGCCGCGATCATTACGCGGTCCGCCCGTATGTACCGCTTGATGACGCGATTCACGTCAGCCAGGGTCAGCTTCGCCAGTTGCGCTTTCAGGTAATCGTTGTAAGCGGGGATGCCGTAAAACAGGCTGTCGATGGCGTATCCCAATTCGGCCCGCTTGGTCCGCGTCAGCACGTTGACGTACTTACTCAGGAACTCGCGCGTGCGCTCGAACTCTTCCTGCGTCAGGCCGTTCTTGTTCAACTTGTCGAGCTCAAACAGCGCCAGCCGCAAAGCGAACTTCGCCGTCGGCGGCTCCACCGGCCGGATCCATACCTGGAAAATCTGCTGGTAGCGCGCCAGGTTGGGCTGCGGCTCCATCAAATACATGCCGTGCGGGAAGTACTCGATGTAGGCGTAATCTCCGTAGTTCAAGCCCCGCTTCTCGCGCAGCCGATTGTACAGCACGCCGCTGCTCATGCGATGCTGCCCCAGGTAACTCGACACCAACAGCAGCGCCGCGAAGTCCGGCCGCGCACGCGTCACTTCGATGGGATATCCAATCGAGAAGGCCACGCTGCGCGTATCTTTGTCCACGATCACGATGCGCGACTTCTCGACCGCGGCGGGCGCCGGTATCGCCGTTAGGTGGGGCTGGGGACTCGCCGACGCCGGCAGCGCCTCGAAGTCCTTCTTCATGGACGCCAGGAACTCCGGCGAATACCCGCCCGCGATGCCGATAATCAGTTGCGACTGGCTGTACTGGCTCTTATAAAATGCCTTCACGTCGGCCAGCGAGATCTTCTCCAGCGAAGATACCGTGCCACCGTTGAAGTGCCCGTACGGCGTTCCCTGGTAGAGCGTCTCGTACAGCACCTCTTTGCCTAACTCCTCGTCGTTATTGCCGCGCAGGCCTACTTTGATGGCGTTGATTGCGTCGTCTTTGACGCGGCGGAAATCGTCCTCGCGCCAGCCCGGCGTCAACAGCATTCCGCGCAACAGCTTGTAGTACTCCGCCAGGTTGTCCACGTGCGTGGCGCCGCCGAACATGGACATTTCCTTGTCCACCTGCGCGTTCACCTCGGCCGCCATCGGGAACAGGGCGTCCGTCACCTGCTTGTATGTCAGGTCCTTGGTGCCGCCATCGGCCATCATCTGCGCCGTGAGGTACGCCAGGCCCGGTCGATCCGCCGGGTCCGCCGCCGATCCGGTCGTGAACACGATGCTGAAGGTCACCAGCGGCGATTTCCCCGGCAGCGCCACGGTGCGAATCTGTGCCGCCGCGCCGGACACGAAAAGCAAGAAACAGCCGAGGAACAATGCGCCCGCACGTGGGCGTTGGCAGGCTGAAGCCTGCCCCACCTTTGCAGGTAAATGACCTGAAGTTGATGGCGCCGGCGCTTTCGCCTGCGAGCTGCATGGTTTCGGAACGAATCCTAATTTCATTTCACACCTCCTGGGCCAGTCAGCGTGACCATCGTGCGGCCCTTCTCCACCAGATATTTCGCCGCCGCCTGGCGCACGTCCTCCGGCGTCAGCGCCGCGTACCGCTCGTAGAGCGCGTTCATGGTCTCCGGCGTTCGCTTCAGCGCTATGTAAGACGAAAGAATCTGCGCAATCGTGTCGCTGTTATCCATGCTCAGCGCCACCTGATAGCGCAGTCGCTTGCGCACTGTATCCAGCCGCGCCGTGTCCACCGGTTTCTCCCGGAAAGTCTTCACCGTCTCCAGAATCTGCTCGCGCACGTAATCCATGTCCTCCACCTTTTTCACCCGCGCGGTAATGTCGAACAGTCCGGCATCCATGTTTCCCGGCGCGTTAGCCGAAATGGCATCGGCCTTCTGCTCTTGCACCACCAGCTTCTGGTAAAGGTCGCTGGTGCCGGAGAAAGCCAGGCTCGCCAGCGCGTCCAGCGCCGCCGTTTCTTTGGTCGCATCGTTATACGCCGGCGCCTTGAAGGCCACCACCACGATGGGCAGCGTCTGGCTCGGCCAGTTCACGTGAGCAGTCCGCGGCCCGTTCTGCGGTGGCTCCACCGGGATTTCCGGCTTGTAGCTCCCGCGCTTCCACTCGCCCCAATACTTGTCCACCATGGCGCGCACCGCTTTCGCCTTCACGTCCCCCACGACGATGATCGTCGTGTACTCCGGCCGGTAATAGCGGTCGAAGAACTTCAGGCTATACGCGTACTGGTTCGGCATATCCTGTATGTCCTTCAGGAATCCCATGGTCGTGTGCTTGTAAGTGTGCTTGTCGAACGCCGTGTCGTGCAGTACCTCGTTCAGCTTGCTGAACGGTGAGGAGCTGTTCTTGTTGTACTCGCCCAGCACCGCCAGACTCTCTGTCTTAAACTCGGGTTCGGCGTACTTCAGGTGCTGGAAGCGGTCGGCCTCCATGGCCAGCACCGTCTCCAGATCTTCCTTGGAAAACGTGGTGTGGTACACCGTTAGATCGTCGTCCGTGGAAGCGTTCGAGGACGCGCCCATGCGGTTCAGCGTCTGGTTGTATTTCTGCGGCGGATATTTCTCCGTACCACGGAACATCAGGTGTTCGAACAGGTGCGCGAACCCGGTGTGCCCCGGCTCCACTTCATTGCGTGACCCGGTCTGCACCACGATGTAGGTGGCCACGATGTTGGCGTAATCCGTCGGGACGGCGATCAGGCGCAACCCGTTCGGCAGGTCCTCCTGCGAATACTCGTAGGGAAATACCTTTTGCGGCTGCGCACCATAGGCGAGAGCCGCACATCCCAAAAGCAAGCATAGTTTCGGAATCATGACTACTATTCTATGATCCCGGCCCGCCTGGTGCACGCCCAACCCGGCATGCTATTCACCGCAGAGACGAAGAGAGCGCAGAGATAAGCGCAGAGAAAACTGAGAACAAGCACCAGGGGCGGCAAAATTCCCGCCAGCCGCGCCGGCGCGTTAGTCCACTTCCTTCCTGCAACCCTGGTAAGTTTTCTCTGCGCTTCCTCTGCGATCTTTGCGTCCCCGCGGTGAAAACGCATTCCGGTCTGGTACCGCCTCGCCGAGTACGGGAGCGGTCACCGCCTACTTCAACTGGTAGACCACGTAGCTCGGGTTCTGGAATTGCGCCGCGCCGGGCAGCGGCGCTTGGAGCACCACGTAGCCGATGCCAGAGGCCGCATACCGCGGCAGGTCGGCGGGCTGGAAGTCGCGGGTCTGCAGCCAGCGGAACCACCACTGCTCGCCGAGACCCTTGAGGTAGTTCACCTGGCCGCCGCCTTTCCAATCGACGTAGACGGCGCGCCGTGCTTCACTGCGAAAAATGCCGGGGGCGAGGCTGCGGTTGGCGCCGGGGAAGACAAAGACGGCGTCGCGATCAGTATTGGTGCGAGCCCAGGCGGAAAGCTGGGCGAGATCGGCAGTGTGCAGACGCGGGTAGTTCACCACGCCGCCCAGCACGGGTATGGCGAAGAAGGCGGCGACGGCGACCACGGGCGCCCAGCGAATTCCGGCGAGCGCGGTGAGTGCTGCGAGCGCGAGGGCAAGCCCGGCGCGGTTCCAGACGAAGGGTCCGGCGAGCAGCGGTTGCAGCGGCAGCAGGTAGGCGCAAGCCAGCCAGGCGACGGCTTCGGCGGGACGGCGCGCGGCCACGGCGCGGGCGCCGGCGGCGGCGGTGAGGAACTGCATCCCGAGGGTGAGAAACAGCAGCGCGCGCATGGGCTGCAATTGCGGGACCATGCCCCAATGGAACTGCTCCAGCAGCAGCCAGGAGAGCGGCATGGTGAGCACACCGAGCGCCGCCAGACCGAGCAGCAGGACGCGTAGTGGGACACCAACCGCCTGGCGAATGCGTACGAATGCCGCTATCAGGAGGGCCAGAATCAGCAAATGATGCACGATGGTGGCGGCGGGCCAAGCGGAGATCCAGACGTAGGAGGTGCGCATGCGCTGCAGGAACTCCTGCGCCCCATCGAGGCGGGCAAAGACGCGCTGCGCCTCGCCGGACGCCGATTGGGCGTGGGCGGCGGCCCCCAGTAGCGCCACCGCGGCGGCCAGCGGGACGAAGGCCGCGAAACGCGCGCGGCGCTCGGGGCCCGGCCACAACGCAAACAGGAAGTAGACGCCCCAGAATGGCAGCGAGCTGGGCGGATGATATACGAAGGCTATGGCCGCCGCGGTCCCTGAGGCAAGGTAACGGCGCTGCGCTGCCAAGCCGAGGGCGCAGACCACCAGCGGGATCGCGAAAGCGCGCGGCGTGGGCTCGTATTCCAAGGTGAGGACGGCGGGGCCGGGGATCGCCGCGCCGAGCGAACAGATTGCCGCCACCAGAAGCGCGGGAGCGAAGGCGAGTCCGAGCGCTTCCGCCATCAGCAGGAGTCCCCATATACCGAGCGCGCGGGTGGCGATCTGCTGAGCGGCGAGCACTTCCCTGAAGCCCGTGCCGCTCACCGCACTGAGCGCGAGAGCGGTTTCGTCGTAGAGCGTAAAGGCGACGTGGGGATGCTGCACCAGGATATCGTTGCGCAGCACCGCTGGGTCGCGCAGGTGCTCCAGGATGGGGACGTAGATCTGGCTATCCTGCTGCAGCCAGGTGTGGCCGGGGAACTGAAAAAAGGTGAGCAGCGCGAGCGCTACGGAGGCGGCAGCGGTCGCCAGCGGTTTCATTTTGCCGGAGTCTTTTCCAACTGCTGTTTGGCCCAGACGCGGTTGGGGTTGAGCTCCAGGGATTTGGCGAAGGCCTGGCGCGCCTCGGCGTCGCGATTCTCCTTGCGCAGGCTGAGGCCCAGCCACAGCCAGGCTTCGGCATTGGCTTTGTCCAGCTCGATGGCCTTCTGGAAATCAGGAATGGCGAGCTTGGCGCCGCCGCCCAGTTGGGCCGGAACGTAGTAATTACCGACGCCGCGCGCCACGTACATCATGGAAGACTTGGGCGCCTTCTCCACGGCCCTGTTGATGGCTTCCTTGGCCTTGGGACCGTAGGTGAGGCCGCTCATGATGTCGGTGACGGCCTGGCCATAGAGGGTGCCGAGGAGGCGATAGTATTCGGCGTTCGCGGGTTTCATGGCCACCATCTTCTCGGCGAACCTGATGCCCTGCTCGGCGATCTGGCGGCCGGTTTTGCGGTCGCGCAGTTCGATCGCCACCTCCGCCAGATAGCAATTGGCCAGGGCGGCGCGGTATTGGGCCTCGGCATCGTTGGGTGCCTTGGCGGCGGCGCCGCCGGCCTGTGCGGCGAGTTCCGTTAGGGCGGCGCGGTCCTGCTTATCGCGCGCCACCTCCAGCGGGGAGGGCGCGGCGGCGGCCATGAAAGCGGCGACGAAGATTGCGAGCATGAGTGCGATTCCTTATTACATCAGAGAGTGGCGACCCGTCGTTGCACCCCGAGAAAGTACAAGGCGACGGCCATCAGGACCAGTCCATTGACGGCGAGCACGAGAGGAGCCGAAAATATTGGGACCAGCCAGCCGGTCAATAGGTTTCCCATGGGCATGCCGCCGCGGAAAGCGAAGTTGTAGACGCTCATCACGCGGCCGCGCATTTCGTTGGTAGTGATCAGTTGTACCAGCGAATTGACTAGGGTGAAGACAGAGATCAAGGATGCGCCGGAGAGAAACAGCATCAGGCAGCTCACCCAAACCGAGGTGGAGAGGGCGAATCCGGAAATGCCGGCGCCCAGGCAGATGAGCATGACGAGGGCGATGCGTCCCTTGTGGCGCACATTGCCCAGGGCGGCGAGCGTGAGCGCGCCTACGATGGAGCCGCAGCCGGAGACCGAGAGGAACAAGGTGAACATGCCGGGCCCCTGGTGGAAAATGTCCTTGGCGAAGACCGGGAGGAAGGTCATCATCGGGACGCCCAGCGCGGTCATGCAAAACGCCAGCACCATGAGGGCTTCCATGGCGCTCTGGCTGCGGATGAAGACGATGCCCTGCTTCATGCCGGCGAGAATCGATTCCGAGGTCTTTTCCGGATAGAACCGCGCCTTCAGCATGAGTAGGGAAACGATGGGCGCAAAGAAGGAGAGGCCGTTGAGCCCGAAACACCATTTTTCGCCCAACTGCGTCAGGGCGATACCGCCCAGCGCCGGACCGATCACGCGCGCCACGTTGAACTGAATGGATTGCAGCGCGATGGCGTTCGGCATATCCTCTTTACTTACCAGCGTGGGGATGAGGGCTTGGTAGGCCGGTCCGCCGAATGCCTGGGCAAAACCGGTAAGGAACGACAGGCACAGAATCTGCCAGACGCGGACGAGGTGGAAGCCGATGAGAGCGGTGAGCAGGAAAGCCGCGCCCATCTGCACGCACTGCGAGAACAGCAGCACCTTGCGCCGCTCGATGCGGTCGGCCACCACGCCGCCGACCAGCGAGAACAGAAAAATCGGGATGCCACCGAGAAAGGCATCCAGGCCAAGCAGAAACGGCGAATTGGAAAGCTTGAGCACCAGCCAGCTCTGGGCGGCAATCTGCATCCACGTGCCAATGCTCGAGGTGCAGGCGCCCATCCACATCAGGCGGAAGTCGCGATATTGAAAAGCTTTGAAAACCCGGCGGATCACAATTGGGTATTGTTCGAAGAAGCGAAGATGCCCCAGGGCATGAATTGGATTGTACCAGTTCCGCCGGCAGCGAGCCGCTAACTGCCGTGTAGTATACTGGCCGATTCAGATACACATTTGGAATCGATAAAGGAAGAGCCATGTTGCCACAGTACCTTGCGAAAGCGGTGCCCAACCCGATCGGGAAACGCGCCCCGTGGTATGCCAATACCGCGCCCACTTATGCGGGAATTTTTCTCTGGATCGCCTTCTATCAACAGATGGCGGGAGGAACGCTGCAACATGGCACGCTGGGGCTTTGCCTGGTCGCTCTCGCGATTGCCGGCATCCTTTGCTATGCCTTGTACTATCGCGTTCCGGCCATGCTCGGCATGAAAACCGGATTTCCGCTGTACGTGGTAGGCAGTTCCACGTTCGGCACGGCCGGCGGCTACGTGATGCCGGGCCTGCTGATGGGTCTGTTGCAGATCGGCTGGTTCGCGGTGGGCACGTTTTTCTCCGCCGATTACATTCTCCGTGGGTTGGGGATGGCATCCAAGCCGGGCACCCTGTCTTTCGGAATCGTCTGCGTGCTGTGGGGCGGCGCCATGGCCTTTGTGGGCGCCAAGGGAGTTCAGTACGTGTCCAAGATCGCCCTATTCCTGAATGCGATTCCACTGCTGATGCTGCTGGTGGTTTTCTTTCAGACTTCGGGCGGTATCGCCAAGTATCAAGTGGCGCCAGCGCAGCAGAATTCGTTCGGCGCGTTTACCATGGTAATCGCTATCGTGATCGGGTTCTTTGCCACGGCGGGCGCGGCGGGCGCGGATTTCGGCATGAACGCGCGCAATGAAAGTGACGTGCGCTGGGGGGGCCTGGTGGGCATCACGCTGGCCGTGCTGGTAGCCGGAGGGCTGCCGCTGATGGCAGTGGCCGGGGCTCACGGCAGCGGGCTGACGCAGAGTTGGGATTTCGGCGAAGTGGTGCAGGCCATCGGCGGGCCCATCGCTTCGGCCATGCTGTTCCTGTTCGCCATCGCTTCCATTCCGGCCGCGTGCTTCTGCGCATTCATCGCGGGCAACAGCTTCAACACCATGATTCCGAGCGTGCCGCGCGTGTCCAGCACGATGGCGGCCGGCGCGGTGGGAGTTCTACTGGCGATCACGGGCGTGGCGGCCAACCTGATTGGGTTCTTCACCATTGTGGGCGCCAGCTTCGGACCCATTATCGGGGCCATGGTGGCGGACTATCTGCTGGCCGGCAAGAAGTGGAGCGGCCCGCGCGAGGGAGTGAATCTGGCGGGCTATATCGCCTGGGCGATAGGCTTCATCGTGGGCATTCTGCCGCTGGATGTGCTGCCCATCGCCCTCTCGCCGGAAATGAAATCGTACGTGCAGCCGGCCGTGGTCTATAGCTTTATCGTCGGCTTCGGGGTTTACTACGTGCTGGCGAAGGCTGGCTTGCAGCCGAAGACGGTCGCAATGCCGAAGGCGGCGTAGGGGCGTCCTCGACTTGACGAATGGGCGGCATCCCGCAGCCCTTAATCCTCACGGAATGCGGAACTGGGCTACGCTGGATAGCGTGGCTCGATTAGTTCGCCGCGGAATCGATGACAGCCACGAAACGCGTTCTGGGACCGGACGGGAAGCTTCAAATTATCATTCGGGAATCGGCTCGGGCGACCAGCGAAACGCTGTATGATTTGCTGCGGAACCGGCTCAAGTTCAAATAACGGGTAGCAGGTTCCCGAGTCTCCGGAATGATCATCGGCAACGGCGAAGAGTTGAGCCGGCAAGGGTCGTTCTTATAGCCTGATAGTACTGCGGACCCGGTGCATCGGCGTCCGTGCGAAACATCACTCTCCCGAAAGTGAGCAAGTCTTTTTCCGTGCTACTCTCCCAACAAGCAGACGATTCCAGTAGTGCCCTGGGCCCTCAGTTAGTAGCCGCCGGATCGCGGCGCCACACCGGAAGGGGAAAGAAAAGTCCATGTCAAACAGAATTGCCTTTAACCCACAAGATCGATTCGTGGTTTCCATCGGCAACACCCTGATCGTCACCACTCGGACCGGCGACACCTTCGGTCACGACATTACAGGACACACCGCGGACGGGGCCTTCCATTTCACCGGGGCCAAGGCGGCGTTCAACACGGTTGACCGTTTCGTGACGACCATGGGCACCAAGCTCATCGTGACCACGCAGAACGGCGACGTCTTCGGCCATGAGATGGCGGGCCGCGACATAGGCGTTCCCTTCAAGTTCGCCGGGTCCAAGGCGGCATTCAACGCGGTGGACCGTTTCGTCGTGACGGTCGGCAACACGCTCATCGTGATCACGCAGAACGGCGACGTCTTCGGCCATGACGTCTCGGGCCACACCATCGGCGTTCCTTTCAAGTTCGACGGGTCCAAGGCGGCATTCAACGCGGTAGACCGTTTCGTCGTGACGATCGGCAACAAGCTCATCGTGACCACGCAGAACGGCGACGTCTTCGGCCATGACGTCTCGGGCCGCACCATCGGCCCTCCGTTCAAATTCACTGGATCGAGGATGGCCTTCAATCCGGAAGACCGGTTCGTCGTCACCGTGGGCAATACCATGATTGTCACGACCCAGAGTGGCGCCGCTTTTGGCGCGGACGTCACGGGTCGAGACATTGGCCCGATCTTCCGGCTGAACCCCGATCTTAGTATCCGGCTGCACCTCAAGGTCTGGACCAATCCGACCATCCCCATCCAGACCATGATCACCCGCATGCAGGACGTATACGGCACCGCCGGGATCGGTGTGGTGGTTGCCAGCCGGCAGGACCTCACCGGGGCGAACATACATACGGCTCTCAGAGATCTGGATGTGGTCCCAACCTGTCCTGCCGGGCAACTGACCGGCGAACAGATTCAACTTTTCAACAACCGCGATAACGTGGGAGAGTTTGACGTGGTGGCCCATTTCGTTCGTTCGACCAGCCCGGTCCTCAATGGCTGCGCCTCGCACCCCGATAACGTCTTCGGCGCCGCCATCACGCAGATCGCCTCCGTCTGGACCATGGCCCACGAGATCGGACACGTGCTGGGCCTGCGGCATATCGCCGGGGAAAATACGAACTGCCCGAGTAGCATTCCAAACTGCTGCAGTACGCCCAACTTCAGCCGGCTGATGACCGGATGCAGCACCAGCAACATCGTCGGAACCCCGGTCTTTGCCCAAAGCGAGATCGATACCATCAGAAGCAGCAGCAGGACGCGTCCGTCCTAGGAGGCCAAAACATGCCGGTGACTTTGCAGGATGTGGTAAGACAGCTTGATCGGGATGAGCCCGACTATGAGCAGGCGGCGCAGCTTGGCCCGGAAGTGCTAGCCCATCTTCGGCAGCTTATCCAGGGCAGCAACATCGGGTTGGCAGCCAAGGCCGCGTGTCTGGCAGGCACCATGAATGCAGACGAGTCGGTCCCACTTCTGGAGTTGGCTGCACGTCATCCCGATCCGGTGGTGCGGGTGGCGGCGGCAGCTTCGGCAAAGAACCTGACCAACATGACCACCTCGCTGGCAACCATCTTTCTGGACGACGTCGATCCTGGAGTTCGCAAATGGGGATTGCGGAGCCTTGAGGTGACTCATCCCGAAGGCATCGAGACGAAAGTGGAAAAGATCATGAACGACGATCCCGACTCGGGACTTCGAGAACAGGCCCGAAAAGTCGTCGAACGGATGCAGTAAGCCCGGCTCGGCATGGCAGTGGTGTGCCCAACCGTGGCGGACCTAGTAGCTGGCGGGCTGACCGGCCAGCTCCATGGTGTCGCTTCCGACGCCTTCGTTGGGCAGTCGGATGGTAAAGCGCGTTCCTTTGCCCGGCGTGCTCTCCACCTCGATCTTGCCGTTGTGCGCCTTGACGATCCAGGCGACGAAACTTAGGCCGAGTCCCAGGCCCTGTTCTGGCGTCGGCGCGGTGCCCTGGCCGGGGACGCGGTAGAAGCGGTCGAAGATGTGCGGCAGGTGCTCGGTCGGGATGCCGCGGCCGTTATCTTCTACCACCAGTTCGACGAACCGGGTTTGCGTCTGCAGGGACATCTTCACGGCGCCGCCTTCCGGCGTGAACTTGAGCGCATTGGATAAAAGGTTGGTAATCATGCGCTCGATCTGCACGCGGTCGACTTCAGCGGAACACTCGGGCGGCAGCTCGGCGGTGAGGAGCACGCCGGCGGCCTCGGCGGGGATCTGGAACTGCTCCACCAGGTCATCCACAACTTCGCGGAGGTTGACGCGCGATTTCTGCAGTACGATCTGACCGCTCTCGGCCTGGGAGAGAAGCAGCAGCGCGCGCACGATCTGGCTGAGGCGGTCGATATCGGTAAGCGCGTTGAACATGGCCTCGCGGTATTGATCGGTGGTTTGGGCGGTGAAGAGCGCCACCTCAAGCTGTCCGCGGATGGCGGTGATGGGGGTGCGCAGTTCGTGAGAGACGTCGGCGGAGAACTGGCGCATCTGCTGGAAGCTGGCTTCCAGGCGCTCGATCATGCGGTTGAAGGTGAGGATGAGGTAATCCAGCTCGTCGCCGGCATCGCGGGTGGGAATGCGCATGCTCAGATTGGAGCCGGAGATGCGCTGCGCGGCCTGCGCCACGGCGAGCACAGGGGTGAGCGCGCGGCCCGCCATGTAGTATCCCAGCAGCGAGCCCAGCAGAAGGGCGCCTGGGATCACGGCGGCGAAAATCCACGTATAGGCGCGCAGCGTCTTGACGTTATCCGCATAGGAAGCGCCGATGGCGACGTAGTACGGCGCCCCATGGCCTTCCGAATGGACGATTCCGGCGCGAATTCTGATTGGCTCGCCTTTGGAGGTTTTGCGGTCTTCCCAGAAAATTCTGGGTTTGGGGGAAGCCACCAGTTCCAGCACCTTCTTGCGGATATCGGCCGGCTTATCGACTCCAATGTCGTCATAGGTGGTGGAAACGGCGGGCTCGTGAGTAACGGAATCGGGGATCGGGTTGCCGAACTGGTCGGCGACCATGTAGATCTTGCGGGTGTCGAGAACGATGGTGGTCTCGTCTGGATCATTCTCGTCGTAGTACCAGGCCGAGCAAATTTTGTTGCCAAAATCCGGGTTGGGCTCGATGCGCATGTAGCCCTTCATGGCGCCCCAGTCGGTGTTGAGTTCTTCCTGGAGCTGGTCATCGAGCTTGGTGGCGAGGCGCACACGGAAGGCGATGAAGACGGCCGTGAGGAGCACCGTGAAGAGCAGCGCGTAGCTGATGGCGAGGCGGAAGCGAAGGCCGCGAAAGAGGCGGCGGAAATCGCGCTTGCGGCTCACATCACACCTGCGGAGCGGCGACCGGGCCGGCGGGCGTATCGGTCGGCTTTTCGGGAGCTTCGATCATGTAGCCGATGCCGCGCACGGTCTGGATAAGCTTCTGCGGGTAGCGGTCGTCGATCTTGCTGCGCAGGTGGCGTATGTAGACGTCGACGATGTTGGTGAGCCCGTCGTAGTCCATATCCCAGACGTGCTCCACGATCATGGTGCGGCTGAGGGGGCGGCCCTTGTTGCGCATCATGTATTCGAGGATGCCGAATTCCTTGGGGGCGAGGTCGATGGTTTCGACGCCGCGGACCACCTTGCGGCGAATGCAGTCGAGGGTAAGTTCGGCCACCTGCAGGCGTTCGGGGGTGGGCTGGCCGCGGCGCAGGAGGGCGCGGACGCGGGCCAGGAGTTCGACGAAGGCGAAGGGCTTGACCAGGTAATCGTCGGCGCCTTGTTCCAGGCCTTTGACGCGATCCTCAAGGGCGCCGCGGGCACTCAGGATGAGCACCGGCGGGCCGGCTTTGCGGTTGCGGATCTTTTCCAGAACCTGCAGACCGTCCATATCGGGCAGCATACGGTCCAGAATCACCAGGTCGTAATCGGTGGCGTGAATGCACTCCAGTGCGGCGCCGCCGGTGAGTGCCGCATCCACCGCGTATCCCGCGCCTTCCAGGCCCCGGCAGAGGAAGTCGGCGATGCGTTTTTCATCCTCGACGACTAGAAGTCTCATGTGCTAACAGCTTAACGCATGACGCTACTTGACGCGTTTGATGACCATCGGTGGGAACTCGTCGCCGCCCTCTACCGTGGTAATCAAGGTGATTTCGTCGCCTTTGATGGTGCCCTGGCTGACGAACTTGGTGGGAGTGCCGCCCATGTCCGCCTGGACGGAGAAGGAGATCTTATCGCCGGCAACCTTGCCCTCGTTCAGCGGCAACGGGTCGCCTTGAGGGCCGGTCACGGTGCCGGTCAGCTTTTCGCCATCCTGTTTAAATGCGTAAGCGAGGGTAAAAGAATTGTCACCCATTTGCATGGTACCCGACCAGTTGCCGGAAATATCGGCGGCAACCGCGGCAGCGGCAAAAATGGTGCAAAGCACGGCAGCGGAGAAGAGGATTCGTCGAGTCATCCTGCAATTCTACCGTGTTGGCAGCTTGCCGCAAGTGGGAAGGTAAGCGGTCGCCGGGGGCGGTGACTACTTGAGGCGTTTGAGGACCATGGAACCGAAATCTTCCCCTCCATCGGTCTTGGTGGCTATGGTAATTTCGTCGCCTTTGACGACGC
Organism: Candidatus Solibacter sp.; assembly: GCA_025358475.1. GTDB lineage: Bacteria > Acidobacteriota > Terriglobia > Bryobacterales > Bryobacteraceae > Solibacter. The sequence goes on along the minus strand of JANYJN010000034.1, from coordinate 13,487 downwards.
CCTCGCTGATGAACTTCGTGGGTGTGCCGCCCATATCCGCCTGGACGAAGAAGGAGACTTTGTCGCCCACAACCTTGCCATCGCTGAGCGGCAGATCGCCTGACGGCGTGGCCACCGTGCCGGTCAACTTCTCCCCATCCTGTTTAAAGACAAATGTCAGGGCGATTGGGGTGTCACCCATCTGCATGGTTCCGGACCAGCTGCCCGAAATATCGGTAGCCAGTGCCGCCCCGGTAAGAAGCACGCAAAGTACCGCAGTGGCCAAAAGAATTCGTCGAGTCATGCATGCCATTCTACCGCCGCGTATTCGGTTAAGCTAGTCTGGAGTCAACAGGTATGAAAAGGGACGACGATGTCAGTTGGGGCCGGCTCGGAAGGATCGAGAAGCTATTTTTCGTCGTGATGGCGATCTGGGCGCTGCTTTTCTTCACCGGCATGGCGCAGCGATACCAGACGCTGGCGGCGGTGGCGGCGATCCTCATGGGAGTGATCGCCATCGTCAAGATCGGCCGAATGGCGATGCGCAACCTCATCTGGAGGCTGCGCAACCGGCTGATTGTCGCTTACCTGTTCATCGCCGTTGTGCCCATCGTGCTCATTCTGGCGCTGATGCTGGTTACCTCCTACGCCTTGGTGGGGCAGATCGCGGTGTACATGGTGCAGAAGGACCTGGACAGCCGGATGGACATGCTGAACTTCCGGGCCGAGTCGCTAGCCCGGGCTCCGGCGCAGGATCCGCAGCGCGGGCTACAGCGCGCGCTCACCGGGCTACGGCGTAGTTTCCCCGTATTCGAGTTGCTGGCCACGGGCGAACAGCCGTTGCGTTATCCGCCGGACTCCAAACTGTCGCCGCCGCCATCGGCCTGGAAGAACACCAGCGGGCTGGTGACCAAAAAGGGTCCGAATGGCGACCACCTCTACGCGTGGGCGCACGCTGAGCAGGGCGGCAACGAGGTTACCATTCTGGCGCCGATCACCGCCGAACTGCTGAGCGGCCTGGTGGCGGGCATTGGGGACATCACGGTTCTCGGGAAGACCCGCCTGCCGGCCATGTCGCACGTGCCGGCGGCGGTCAATGCGCTGGATTTCGCGGTCAGGTATCTCTATCCGGTGTTTGTGCCGTCCTGGGAGAATCCGCAAGCAGACCCGCAGAAATTGTACCTGGTTGTAGATACTCGCTATTCCGCGGTGCTGGGCATCGTGTTCGGCCAGAAGGCGGATTGGAGCGACGTCATGATGACCTCCCTGCTCTTGCTGGTGGGCGTGTTCCTGATGGTGGAGATGGCTTCCTTATGGGCCGGGGTCAAGTTGACGCGCGCCATCACCGGGGCGGTGCATGAGTTGTACGAAGGTACGCAGCACGTGCGCGAAGGCGACTTCAACTATCGCATTCCGGTCAAGGGCACCGACCAGATCGCGGAACTGGGGAGTTCCTTCAACACCATGACGGAAAACCTGGGCCGCCTGATCGTGGTGGCCAAGGAGAAGGAGCGGCTGGAATCCGAACTGGCGATTGCGCGCGACGTGCAGAATCAGCTTTTCCCAAAGGACGTACCGTTCACCAAGTCGCTCGAGTTGAAGGGCGTGTGCAGCCCGGCGCGAATGGTATCGGGCGACTACTACGATTTCATGGCGCTGCCCAACGACGGCCTGGCCTTCGCCATCGGCGACGTGGCCGGCAAGGGGATTTCGGCGGCGCTGTTGATGGCCACCATTCAATCCACCATGCGCACGCAATTGAGCACCGCCAACGGCAGCCCCCTAAACCCGCTCTCGGCGGCGAAGATGGTGGCCATTCTGAATCGCCAACTCTACGCCACCACGTCTCTGGAGAAGTACGCCACCTTCTATTTCGCGCTCTACGACGAAGCCCTGCATACGCTAACCTACACCAACGCGGGACACCTGGCGCCCATGCTGTTGCACGGCAGCGATCTTGAGATGCTGGATTCCACCGGCACCGTGGTGGGCGCGTTTCCGGTGGCGGTCTACGAAGAGAAAACGGTGACGCTGGAGCAGGGTGACGTACTGCTGGCCTACACCGACGGCATCGTGGAACCGGAGAACGTATACGGCGAAATGTTCGGCGAAGATCGCCTGAAAGATCTGCTGGTGAAGTATGCCAGGGCGGATTCCGCCGAGCTGATCGCGCGCACCATGGAGGCGGTGGTGCAGTGGACCGGCGAGGGCGAATTGCAGGACGATATGACCATGGTAGTGGCGCGGCGCTTATGAAGATCCTGACCGCGGCGGAAATGCGCGAAGTGGACCGCCGGACTGTCGAGGCCGGCATCCCGGGCATCGTCCTGATGGAGAATGCCGGGCACCGCGTGGTGGAATTTCTTACGGAACATTTCGCGCCGCTGGGGGACCAACGCATCGTGGTGCTGTGCGGCAAGGGCAACAACGGCGGCGATGGCCTGGTGATCGCGCGCCAGTTGCACACGCGCTGTCTGGCGGCATCGCTGCACGTGGTCCTGCTGGCGGACCCCGGAGAGTTGAAGGGCGATGCGGCGGCGAATCTCGCCATGCTGCTGGCCGCCGGGGGCCGGGTGGAGGGCGAAATTCCGGCGGACGCGCGCGCCGCCACGCTGGTAGTGGACGCGCTATTGGGCACGGGCGTGAGCGGTGCGGCCACCGGGCGCATGTTGCAGGGCATCCGCGAAATCAACCAGGGTTTCCCGCTGGCCGCGGTGGTGGCGGTGGACTTGCCGTCCGGCATGCCGAGCGATTCCGGCGAGCCGGCCGGCGAATTCGCGCGCGCCGATTGCACCGTGACGTTCACCGCGCCGAAAGTAGCGCACGCCATGCCGCCCAACTGCGACCATACCGGGGAACTGATGGTGGGCGCCATCGGCAGCCCGCCCGAGTTGTATGCCGGCGCGTGGCTGGAACTGCTGGAGCCGGCGATGTTCGGCGAACTGCTGGCGCCGCGCGATCCGGCGGGGCACAAGGGCGTCTACGGTCACGTGCTGCTGGTGGCGGGTTCGCGCGGCAAGACCGGCGCGGCGGCCCTGGCCGGCCTGGCGGCGTTGCGCGCGGGCGCGGGGTTGGTGACGGTGGCGTCGGCCGAAAGCGCAATCGCAGAGATCTCCTCGCATGCGCCCGAGTTGATGACGGAGCCGCTGCCCGAAACCGAATCGGGCAGCATCGCGCCGAACGCCAACCTGGAAGCCCTGGCGCCGGGCAAGAGCGTGGTCGCCATGGGCCCTGGGCTGGGGCGCGCCCCGCACATCGCGGCGCTGGTCCACACCATGGCCGCGACGTTCGAAGGACCGATGGTACTTGACGCCGATGCGCTGGTAGGACAGGTCATGGTTTGGCACAGTGGCGCCGCCCCGCGGCTGCGCATCCTCACCCCGCACCCCGGCGAAATGGCGCGCCTGACCGGCAAAAGCACCGCTGAAATCCAGGCGGATCGCATCGGCGCGGCGCGTACTTATGCCATGGGGCATGGCGTCACTTTGGTCCTCAAAGGCCAGCGCACGGTGATCGCCTTCCCCGATGGCCGGGTGTGGATCAACCCCACGGGTACGCCCGCCATGGGAAAGGGTGGCTCTGGCGACATCCTCACCGGGATGATCGCCGGCATGGTGGCGCAGTTCCCCCGGCAAGCGGACCAGGCGGTGGCGGCGGCGGTTTACCTGCACGGTCTTGCCGGACAACTCGGCGCCCAGGCGCTCGGGGAGAAGTGCCTGCTGGCCACCGATCTGCTGCAATATCTGCCGGCTGCGATGGAGGGTTGTGCCGACTTACCGCACCGCGTCTGAAGAGGAGACCGTGGCACTTGGCGAACGGCTGGCGGGCGAGTTGCCGGGCCGCGGCGTGGTGCTGCTGATCGGCAATCTCGGGGCGGGCAAGACCACGCTCGCCAAGGGAATCGTGCGCGGGCGCGGCGCGGCGGAGCATGACGATGTCACCAGCCCCACGTTCACCCTGATCCACGAGTACGGGCCGCTGGGCAACGTGTACCACATCGATCTCTACCGGCTGGAGGAAGCGCGGCAGGTGGCCACGCTCGGCCTGGAGGAGATCTTCGACCGCGACGCCCTGGTGCTGATAGAGTGGGGCGAACGCTTTCCGCAACTGATGCCTGCCGAGCGCACTGAGATCTACATCCGGCCCCGCGAAAACGACGAAAGGGAAATCGAAGTCAGACAAGTATCATGAGCAGTCACTTAAGCAAACAACCCTGGGCCCTCATCTTGGGCGCCAGCAGCGGATTCGGCGAGGCCATCGCGGTGGAACTGGCGCGTGCCGGCATGAACATCTTCGGCGTGCATATGGACCGGCGCGACAAGCTGCCGCACGTCGCCGAGGTGCAGGCGCGCATTCGCGCCGCGGGCCGGGAGTGCGAATTTTTCAACTTTAACGCCGCCGATGAAAACAAGCGCAAGGACTGCGTGGAGCGGATCCGGCAGCGCCTCACGGAGCACTCGGAAACACTGCCGGGAACACAGCCGGGCACGCTCCGGGTGCTGATGCATTCGCTGGCGTGGGGCACGCTCAAGCCGCTGGCCGGCGCGGAGATTGTCGCCAACAAGAAGCAGATCGAATCCACCGCCGATATCATGGGCCACTCGCTGGTCTACTGGGTGCAGGAATGCCTGCTGGCGGGGTTGTTGGATAAAGGCGCGCGCATCTTCGCCATGACCAGCTCTGGCGGCACCCGCGCCATCCCGGCATACGGACCGGTGAGCGCGGCCAAGGCCATTCTGGAGGCGCACATCCGGCAACTGGCGTTGGAACTGGCGCCGGCCGGCATCACGGCCAACGCAATTCTGGCCGGGGTGACCGATACGCCCGCGCTACGCCTCATCCCGGGGCATGAGAAGCTGATGGAGATCGCGCGCCTGCGCAACCCCGGCAAGCGGCTGACTACGCCGGAGGACGTGGCGCGCTGCATCGCCGTGCTTTGCCATCCGGCGACCTATTGGATGACCGGCAACACCATTCACGTGGACGGCGGCGAGAACATTGTAGGATGAATTCCATGCACGACAACGGACTGCCCTGCCTCGATCTGCTGCAAGCCACTCCCGCGATTCTGCGAGGGCTGATGGCCGAGCTCTCCGCCGAGGACGTGCGCTGGAAGCCCGAGCCCGGCCGGTTTTCGGTGGGCGAAGTACTTGCGCACCTTAGCCACACCGAGGGACATTGCTACCGGGCGCGGCTGGACCGGTTCCTGAGCGAAGAGAATCCCCGGTTCGAAAACGATGACGCGCAACTGCACCTGGAGTTGTATCGCAATATGGATCCCGAGGATGCTTTCGACCATTTCGAGGAACAGCGCGAGACCAACATTGAAGCCCTGCGCGACCTGCCGCCGGACGCTGGCGGCCGCCGGGCGGAACACGAGAAGGTGGGGCCAATCACCCTGGCGCAGATGCTGAACGGATGGGCGCTGCACGATCTGGGACACATCCGGCAGATCGCGGAATTGGTGCGCGCCCGCAAATATCTGGCGGGCGCGGGTCCGCTGGCCGCCTTCTACACCCTGCGTCCGTGAGGATCTTTGGTGGCATAGGCTCCGCTTCCGCCTTGTGCAATTGTGGGGCAGGCGCTTTCGCCTGCCGGGACAGGCCAGGAGGCCTGTCCTACCACGGCCTTCGGCGTGCCATAATTCTTCGGTATGATGTCTCGTTGGGTAAGTTTTGCATTCTCGGTGGTCGTGTTACACGGCACAACCGTTGCGATTGACCCCGCGGCGGTGAACAATCCGGTGCAGGAGGACGTCGCCGATGGCGCCAAAGGGGCATCCGTGGTGCGCGCCCAGATCCTGCTCGACCGGGCGCATTTTTCCAGCGGCGAGATCGATGGAACATTCGGCAGCAACCTTCAGAAAGCGTTGGCCGCCTTCCAGGGCGAGCGGAAACTCCCGCTAAGCGGCGTGGTCGATGCCGCCACCTGGAGCGCCATCAACACCGATACCGCGCCCGCTCTGATCGCTTACACCATCACGCCGGAGGACCTTAAGGGGCCCTTCGCACCGGTACCCGCTGGTATGGAAGCGCAGGCGAAGCTGGCGTACCTGGGTTACGCGTCGCCCGTGGAAGAACTCGGTGAGAAGTTTCACGCCAGCCCCGAAGTGCTGTCGGCGCTCAACCCCGGCGCGAACTTCGAACTGGCCGGCCAAGTGGTGACCGTGCCGAACGTCCTCGTCATGCCGCCTCCGCGGGCGGGCCGCATCGTCGTCTCCAAGGCAGAGAGTTCGGTGCGCGTGTACGACCCAACGGGTAGCCTGCTCGCGTTTTACGTCGCCACTATCGGCAGCGAACACGATCCCCTGCCCGTGGGCGAGTGGAAGATCAAAGGTGTCGCTCGCAATCCCAAGTTTCATTATGATGCGAAGCTCTTCTGGAACGCCAAGAACACCAAGGAGAAGGAGGTTCTGGCGGCGGGACCGAACAACCCGGTCGGGCTGGTATGGATCGACATCTCCAAGGAACACTACGGGATTCACGGCACGCCGGAGCCTGGCAAGGTCGGCCATGCCACCTCGCACGGGTGCATCCGGCTGACCAACTGGAACGCAGTGGAATTGGCGGCCATGGTCCGGCCAGGAACGCCGGCTACGCTGAAGGAGTAAAGACATGAAGACGGCAGCGGCATTCGTACTGGGCTTCGCGGCGGGGATAATCTGCCTGGCGCTGATATTATGGAGGACCGGAAACTTGCTGCCGGCGCACGCGCTGGTGGCCCCAACGGCTCCTGGGGCGATTCCGTTCACGCAGCCTCTGCCGGGCCCGCCTCCCGCCCAACTTCCCGACACTCCGCCGGTTCCTTCACCTGCCGCCACGCCGCCGATGCCGGCAGTGCTGGAAGGCGTTGCTTCCCCTGCGCTCGGCATGCCGGTGGCCGGCATGGATCTGCGCAAGTTGAATAGTGATTTCTCGCAGACGCGCGGCGACCACGTACATGAGGCCATTGACATCATGGCGCCGCGTGGCGCCGAGGTCCGGGCGGTTGCCCAGGGGAACGTGGTCAAGCTGTTCACCAGCAAGCCGGGCGGTCTGACGGTATACCAGTTCGACGATTCCCGGTCGTGGTGCTATTACTACGCGCACCTGGACCGTTACGCGGCCGGACTGAAAGAGGGGATGCTGCTGCGCAAGGGCGATGTGCTGGGTTACGTCGGGTCCACCGGCGGTGCGGCGCCGGCTGCGCCGCACTTGCACTTCGCGGTGTTTCTACTCGGGCCCGAGAAACATTGGTGGCAGGGGACCGCGGTGGACCCGCTGACGCTGTTGAAGTAAATTCGGGCCTTGGACCTTGGTGACGGTGTCCGGATTCGTTTGGGGGTCCGCACGATGCACTTCCGCGCAGAGGCTTGGATCGGATTGGCAGGCTGAAGCCTACTCCACCAAGCCGAGGAAGACCGTCAGCCCCTCATCGATGGCTGCGATCTCTTCGCGCGCCAGTTCCCCAAAAACGCGCCGGATCCTCCGCTTATCGATCGATCGCAGATGGTCGATCAGCGCAAAGGACTGCCTGGTGAGTCCGCTCTTGCCAGGCGCTAGCGGGGGATAGAGAAGTCCCTCACCCGGAGTCCCTGTTATCGGCACCACGCACAAGAGTGGAAACCGCTGGTCGGCGATGACGTCCGGATCGCTGACCACAACGCAGGGCCTCACGCCATGTTGTTCATGACCGAATGTCGGGTCCAGTTCCACCACGACAACCGCGCCGCGGCCGAACTTCACTCGCACCCCTCCACCCAGCCCTCGCCGGTGACCCACCGAACGGCTGTGCCGGTGGTGCTGTCGACCAGTGCCTTCGTATCGTCCTCGGGCAAGCTGCGCGTCCACGCCTCAAGGCCTTCATCGGCGAACTCCACGCTTTCCGGGTGGGGGTTGTGGAGTGATCGAAGAAGCTCTTTGCGGCGGCGGCGGTCCAGCTCGTGACGGACGGCATCCGCGACGAACTTGCTGCGGTTCTTCTCGCGGCGGTCTATGTCTGTGACGAGGTCGTTGGGTAGAGTCACCGTCACTCGTTCAAAGCTGGCCATTTCATACTCCCAGTATGATCATACCACAGCTCCCGCGCGATGTGCCAGACGGCTATTCCTCGGGCGGCTGATCCCGGCGGAAGACGAACGCCACGAATCCCGCCAGAATCAGGAACGGCGGGGCGCCCAGAATGAGGATGCCAGCGTTCAGCACGTGCGCGCGGGCGTCCTGCTGCGCGTGCGCGGTGCGGTAGCACATCACGCACTGGGCGCCGGCGGGCAGCGCTAACGCCGTCCAAAGCAGTGGGACCAAAAGCAAGCGCTTCATACCGGGGGCCTCATCATCGGGATGCGGTAGGCGTCGCCCAGGAAGATCAGCATCAACACGATGCAGAAGATCAGCATCGGAAAGAGCGTCAAAAACAAGCTCAGTCGCTCGAACTTGAGGTGCATGAAGTAGGCGATAATGAGTGCCGCCTTGATGACCGAGAGGCCCAGCAGCACTGTCAGCATGATCATCATCGGAGTCTGCATGTAGGCCAGGAAAACTTCCATGGCGGTCATAGCCAACAGCGCCACCCATACCTTGGCGAAGGTGGGGACGCCGGGGCCGTGAGACTGAATTTCTGCGACGTGAGTGCTCATGGGTTGGCTCCTCTCCTAAACTTTGGCCGACATCAGGTAGACCAGCGGGAAGACGAACATCCAGACCAGATCCACGAAGTGCCAGTAGAGACCGGCCACTTCGACATCCTCGGCTTGGAATTTGCCGCGCATCACGGCCTGGCAGATGATGCCGAGATAGATCAGGCCGATCACCACATGGGTCATGTGCAGTCCCGTGATGGCGAAGAAAGTGGCGCCGAACAGCGGCACGCCCCATTCATTGCCGAAGGCCGTGACGTGCTCGTGCCGGATCAGGTTCATCCACTCGGTGAGGTGCAGCCCGACGAAGAGCGCGCCCGCGGCCATGGTGGCGAGAATCCAGCGGCCGGCCGCGGCGCGGTTTCCCTGGTTCATGGAATGGACGGCCATCACCATGGTGAGACTGCTGGTGAGCAGCGCGAACGTCATTACGCTGGAGAAGACGATGCTCGGCGAAAAGTGGAACGGCGTCGGCCAGTTCGGGTTGGAGACGCGGCTGTACGTGTAGGCAAACAACAGGGCGGAAAACGTCAGCGCGTCGGAGACGATGAACAGCCACATGCCGAACTTCTTCGAGTTGGTGAGATACGGCGACCGGCCTCCCTCCCATAGAGAGCCGGCGGCGGCGGTGGTGACGTGGGTGGACATCCCTTCCAATTACCCCCAAACGTAAAATAGAACCATCAAATACAGCCAGAGCCCATCCAGAAAATGCCAAAAGATCGCGCTGATATCGATGACGGTTCGCTTGGCGGGCCCGAGACGGAGCCGCCATGCCTGTACATCGACATACAACAGCGCGGTGACTCCGCCCAGCAGATGGATGGCGTGGGCGAAGGTCAGCACATAAAAAAACGAACTACTCGGATTGCTGGAAATAAACACGCCCGCGGCGTTCAACTGGCTCCAGGCGAGGGCCTGTCCGCACAGAAAGAGCAGGCCGAGCGTGGTGCCGGCGGTCCACCAGCCGTTGAACCTCGCGCGGTTGCGGGATTTCAGCGCGCGGCGGGCCAAATCGAGAGCCAGGCTGGATGCAAGCAGGATCGCCGTGTTGAGCAGCAGGATGGGCGGTTTCGCCATGGAGGCCCAATCGTCGCTCAGGCCGCGGCGCACTACCATGGCGCTGGTGAAGGCGGCGAACAGCATAGTGCTGGCTGCCAGCATGACGAACAAGCCCGTAAACGATGCGCGGCGGAAGGCGCCCCGGCCCTCGAAGCCGCCGCCCCCGCCACCTTCCCAACCACCCTCGACGGGCGGACGCGGAGGACCTTGAATGATATCGTGCGTAATGGACCCGGACATACCCATAGCAAGCCTCTAACTCTCGGAAGTGACGGAAGGTGGATCGGTCTGCATGATAAAATCGGTGGGCGCGCCAGGCACGCTGAACTCATACGGACCGTGATTGACCACCGGGTGTACGCCGGCGAAGTTGTCGAAGGGCGGCGGCGAAGGAACGGTCCATTCAAGCGAGGTGGAGTTCCACGGATTCATCGGCGCCTTGGGCCCTTTCCACAGGCTCCAGAACAGGTTGATCAGGAATAGTATCTGTACCGCCGCCGTGAAGTAGGCGGCATGGGTCATGAATCTTTGGACCGGCATGAGGGGGGCGAGGTATTCCACGTTGCTGAAATCCGAGTAGCGGCGCGGAGTGCCGGCGATGCCCACGAAATGCATCGGCATGAAAATGCAGTACACGCCGATGAAGGTGGCGAAGAAGTGGATCTTGCCCAGCGTCTCATTCATCATCTTGCCGAACATTTTGGGGAACCAGTAGAAGGTGCCGGCGAACATGCCGAAGATGGCCGCCACGCCCATGATCATGTGGAAGTGGCCCACCACGAAGTAGGTATCGTGGAAGTATAGGTCAAGCGCTGGCTGGCCCAGGAAGATGCCGCTCAAGCCGCCGGTGACGAACAGGCTGACGAAGCCAAGCGCGAACATCATGGCGGCAGTGAAGTGGATTTGTCCGCCCCACAGGGTGCCGATCCAGTTGAAGGTCTTGATGGCCGACGGCACGCCGATGGCCATGGTGAGTACGCTGAACGCCATGGCGGAGTAGGGGTTCATGCCGCTCATGAACATGTGGTGGCCCCACACCAGGAAGCCGAGGAAGCCGAGACTGAGGATGGCGTAGACCATCGCCTTGTAGCCGAAAACCGGTTTGCGCGCGAAGGTGGCCAGCAGGTGCGAAGTCACGCCCATGCCGGGCAGGATGGCGATATAGACTTCGGGGTGGCCGAAGAACCAGAAGAGGTGCTGCCACAACAGGGGCGATCCGCCCTTGTGATTGGCGATGATCTGGTCGCTAATCATGAGGCCGCCCGGGATGAAGAAGCTGGTGCCCACGGTGCGGTCCAGAATGAGCAGCAACCCGGCGGCCAGCAGCACGGCGAAGCCCAGCAACGCCAGGATAGCCGTGACCAGCCAGGTCCAGCAGGTGAGCGGCATGCGCATCAGCCGCATGCCTTTGCAGCGCAGATCCACCGTAGTGGCGATGAAGTTGATAGCGCCCATCAGCGAAGCGCCGCAGAAGATGGCGATGCTCGCGATCCACAGCGTCTGGCCCATGCCCTGGCCGGGGCCGGTGATGCGGCCGGCGGCGCTCAGCGGCGGGTACGCCGTCCAGCCCGACAGCGGCGCTCCACCTTGCACGAAGAACGCGGAGACCATCACCACCAGGGCGAGAAACGTGGTCCAGAACGACAACATATTCAGCACCGGGAAGGCCATGTCCTCAGCGCCGATCTGGAGCGGCAGAAAATAGTTACCGAAGCCGCTCTGCGGCACCGTGGTCAGCACGAAGAACACCATGATGGTGCCGTGCATGGTCATCAGCGACAGGTACAGTTCTGGCGACATCATGCCGCCCGCCGCGGACGTGGGCCAGAGGTGCGCGAACCAGGACACCTTGGCCTCTGGGTTGACCATATGGAAGCGCATCAAAAGGGATAGCGAGATCCCCAGGAATACCGAGAACAGCCCGAGAAAGTAATACTGAATTCCGATCACTTTGTGATCCAGGCTGAAGACGTACTTTCTGATGAAGCCTTGCGGCGCCTGGTGCGCCAAATGGGTGGGGGCCGACATGGGTCTCTGGTCTCTCCTCAGCGTTATTGCCGGAATCTCACTTCTGCGCCTTTTCGATTTTCCATTGTTCGAAATCGGCCGGGCTCATCACCTGCATGGTGGTGCGCATCTGGAAATGTCCCAAGCCGCAGAGTTCGGAGCACGGCACTTCGTAAACGCCGACGGTGTCGGCTTGGAAGCTCAGGGGAATCTCCATCCCCGGCACGATGTCCTGCTTCATGCGCAGTTCTCTCACAAAGAAGTTATGGATCACGTCGCGCGAATGCATAATCAACTTGATTGGCTTGCCGGCGGGAATCTTCAGCGAGGCGCTCACGATATCGTCCTTGCCCGCGGGATCCTTGTCGTCGAGACCGAACGGATTGGCGGCGGAATCGTTGACGAATTTGAGATCTGTATGGCCGAACTTGCCGTCGGGCCCCGGGTAGCGGAAGCTCCAGGCGAACTGCTTGCCGAGCACTTCGATGGGAATGGCGTCGGCGGGCGGTTGATCGAAGTGTACATTGGCCCAGATTTTGGTCCCCGTCAGCACCAGTCCCAGGAAAAGTAGCGCGGTGGCGCTGGTCCAGACCGTCTCCAGACGGTCATTGCCGTGATTGTGGCTGGCCGGGCGCCCGCGGTCGCGAAAGCGGAAGATCACCCAGCCCAGAGCGCACTGCGCCAGTACGAAAATAACTCCCGTGACAATCAACGTGCGCATGAACTGCTGGTCGTAGGCGATGCCGTGCGCGTTGATGGGCGGCGGGAACCACCAGGTCTTGGCAGCGAAAAAATACGCGATGATTGCCGTTAATATCCAGATAACGGGAGCAAGCAGCATCCACAGCCCTCCTCGACGCGGTCCCAGTCCCCTCTACCGCATTTGACTTGGAACAAAAACTAGCACACTCCATGAAGGAGGTGCAACTCCGTTTACAAGTGTGTTCTCACCGGTGCGGTGGGGAGCGATGGGGATGGCGGCCTGGCTGGACGCGTGCTTCAGAAGGGGCTGATTCCCAAGACGATTCGCCACACGCCGTAGGCCCCGAAGGCGGCGGCGCACGGCATCCACAGGCGCGCCACCCGCGGCGGATTCCACAGCAGACCGGCCAGCATGACCACCGCCAGCGGGCTCAACGCGTGCCAGTGCAGGGCCTCGGTCCAGCGGCCGTTGGCCAGCGCGAACATGGCGTGCGTCAGCCCGCACAGAGGACAGGGGCGTCCGGTGAGCCAGCGGAACCCGCAGAGAGGGATGTCCGGTGGAGTGACCGTCCAGAGCAGGACAAAGCCGGCGGCAAGCGTAACCCAAGTCCCTATGCGCCGCCGATAAACGCGGATAAACGCCGACAATCGGGGCGTCTTCATCTGCGTTAATCGGCGTTCAGCGGCGGCCATATATCCTTTTTCTCAGCTGCTGGCGACCCCGCAAACCGCGATGCCGTCATGGTCAGACCCGGTCGGGCGTCTGCGGGTCGAAGCCCACCAGTTCCTGGTAGGCAACGGTGATCGCCGCGAAGGTCACCGGGAGCGACACCAGGAGGCCCACGATGCAGCACAGCGCGCCCAGCACATTAACCAGGAGCAGGAGGATCAGGAACATGGTGAAGCCGAAATAATCGTTGCGCACTACGTTGTGGCTGGCCTGCATCGCCGGCCAGAAATCCAGCCGCTTATCGACGATGAACAGGTAAGTGAATTTGTACATGGCGGCGACCACCAGGCCGGGGATGATGCAGACCAGCGTTCCAGCAAACGTGAAGAGCCCAATCACCAGGGAGGCCACCAGCGCCGGCACGAAAAAGTTAAATCCCTTGAAGAGATCGGC
>JANYJN010000020.1 GCA_025358475.1 Candidatus Solibacter sp. | reverse complement strand
CCGCCGCTTGGTCAGTTCTGCGCAGTAGCCGAGAAAACCAGCGCGGACCGAAGGACGACTGGATTGCCGCTGCGGAGTGCTCTCTTGGATCAGGGCCGCTCCCGGTTCTATCGGCTTGCGAGCAGCTCCTCCTTGCGACCCCGGAGCATGTTACGAACATTTGTACTTTGCCTCAGGAGGGTTTTGGGGCCTCAGTGGACCGAGAGACCTCGTTACGTTACATAGTACGCATCACTGGATGCTCCATTCTGGAAAGTCCAGGGAGGCTTTCCAAAAAACGCAACTTAGTATAGTAGTTCTCACAATAATCGAAAAGAAGGTGAACGCTGCACTCCCAACGTTGCAACGGCGCCTTCCGCTACGGGCGAAACAAAAAGGGGGAGCGTATGCTCTGCCTCACCCGTCGTACCTCGACGGCACGGCGTGCCGGCCGCGCATCCTCTGCCCTGTCCCAACTCTGCCCAAGCGACTTCTGCCGCTGGCGGGACGCCTGGGTGCTTTCGGGGCTCAGGAGGATGTCACGCTACCCCCGCGTTGCGGCGGGCGTCCAGGGCGATTCCGGGGCTTGGGGTGGACTCGTTGGCTACCCTCGGGGCCGCGGCGGGCACTACAGCCGGTTGCAGGTCACGGTACGTGTTCTGGCTGTCTCGCTAAAACGGCCAATCGCCGTCGTCGGAAGGTTCGCCTGGCACCAAGATCGTAGCGGGCACCGCTTCGCCTTCTCGGCCCTCGTACGGACATGCGAGCGAGTCAGGATTGGCCGTGAACGCTAGGCCTTCTGCCAGCATGCAGGGACGGACGTCTTTCCTTCGGCCGGCACCGGGGAGACCGATGCCTGTAAGGGAGCTATCAGTTGTCGGTCGGATCCGGGGTCTTGCCGAACTTCTCTTCGAGGATTCCGACTGCCCAGCGCAGGGCAGAAAGCTCCTTTTTGTCGAGATTACAGTCGCGCCCTTCGTCGGCCGTGATTGCCGCCCGCGCCTCCAGCCAATTCGCGCGACGTTTCAGGCGCATGATCCGATCGCGAGCCTTATTCACCGCTCTTGGTTTACCATATACCTCCGTGCCAGACAACGGTGCGGGCACGTGGGGTTTTCAACGAGGGTATCTTGACGATGGCCGCTACTGCGGTCGCCGGGATGCAGGCTTTTAACTGCACGCAAGGATTGACACATTTCTTCTGGCCGGGCACGACCAGAACCTCGGAGAGTTGCAGGTGGAACTGGCGGGGCGGGGGCGGGGAGCGGCCAAGATCGCCCTCATATCCAAATTGCACGCCCACGACATCGAATCCTGCCTGGTGCCTTCGGTGACCGAGACGGCATCCGCAGTGCGACGCCGGCGTCGATGATGGGCTGGCCGGGGCCGCAGGGCAGCGTCGCAGAGGTTCAATCTTGGCTCTAGGTGCTCGGCCGCAGAGTCGTCGGCTCTCTCCGGCACCCCCTCAGCGCTTGAGGCCCTCGGGTCCCCTCTTGCTTTTTAGGATTAACGACGTTCGTACTCCTGAATGGCTGGTCAGGATGGTTTGCAGTTGTGCTGCAACGCTGGTCCCGGATCGGTCGATGAGCACAGGAAGCCGCCGGTTGGGGTAGTGGTTGGTTGCGGTTGTAGTGAGGGTGTCGCTTCGGCACTCACGAAAAATGACCCGGGGTGTACTCGCTAGCCGTTACCCACCCAGCGCGCCTTCGGCGCGGATGATATCGTCCCGTCCCTCAGCGACATACGGCGGAATCTCCGGCCGGGTCAAGCGGGTCACTATTGGAGAGCACGGCTTCCAAAATGTGGGTCATTTCTCGCGAGCGCCGAGGTCTATCGTCTGTACGACTTCACCAACGCCCAGCTTATCGCGCCCTATCGGTCGCACCTCACAGTGGGCAAGGTCAACAGCGCCGATGGACCCCACCTGGTGATCGAATCGGTCCCGCCGGACACCAGACACGCTCGCTGTTCCAATGTCCCTGTTCCTGCTGACGGCGCGGGAGGGTCGGGTATCGGCTAAGCATTTCGCCCGCTCGTCATCGCACAAATCCCCGAGAAGCGCTCCGCCCGGCGCCAGTGTATTCGTGTGTCTCGCCCTCTCGCCCAGCGACCGATCCCAACGACAAAACCGGCAATTCTGCGGGCGTTTTATATCGGCACTAACAGCAACACCCTCCGCTTCGGGTCGCAAACTGATCTCGGGTAGAATTGCCCGCGAATTGCGCCAAACTACGGGTACCGCCTATACACGCGCAGTGAGCTATTCTAAACGTTCATGAACGACGATTCGAG
>JANYJN010000731.1 GCA_025358475.1 Candidatus Solibacter sp. | reverse complement strand
AGCGCGGATTCGGAAACACCGTGGTCCACTCCGAGAATGGCAAGTTTGTCGTCACGATGAGGGCCGCGCGTTCCGCCCTCTCCGAGATTACCTGAAACAGAAACTCCGCTCCGATGTCCGCCAACGGCACATAGCCGACTTCATCCACCGCGATCAATTCGTATCGCTGCCATCGGCTCATCAGCCGCCGCACCTGATTGTTCTGTTTCGCGTCCACCAACTCGTTGACCAGCGCCGCCGCAGTCGTGAAGCGAACCCTCCGTTTTTGCCGGCAAGCGGCCAGACATAGCCCCGTCGCCAGATGGCTCTTCCCCGTGCCGCATTCGCCGATCAGCACCACCGGCTCACTTCGCTCGATGTATCCCCCTTCGGCCAACTCGCGAATCCGCGCCGCCGGGATCTTCGTCGCCTGCGCGAAATCGAAATCCTCCAGCGTCTTCATGCGCGGCAGTTGCGCATCGCGGATCCGGTTGGCGATGGCGTGCCGGTCCCGCTCCTCACTCTCCATCGCCAGCAGCGCTTCCAAATAGCGAATGTGACTCTGATTCTCCCTGGCGGCTTGCTCGGCCAAGGCAAGAAAGTTCGACGCGATGGTGGGCACCCGCATCGCCTTGCAGTACTGCCGCACGCTGGCGTGTTCCAGCGATTCCGTCTGGCTCTTCATTGGACGCCTCCCAGCAACAGGTCGTACTCCTCCATATCCGGCATCGGACGCTCGAACTGCGCCAACTCTTCCTCCAACGCCATGGCATAGTGGCGGCGTTCTTCTGGATCGGGCATACGCAGAATATGCAGCACGGCCGCGGCGTCCGTCACCCCGATGCGCAACGCCTCTTCTACCGCCGCAATCAGCCGCTCCCATCCCGATACCAAGCCGGCACGCACCAGCGTGATCATCTCGCGCGTGCCGTGGCCCTTTCCCAGCCGCTGCTCCATCTGTTCCCAGATCCGGTCCAGACACGCGGGCCAGCGCCCGGCCTGCCGCCACTGCTGCAAGGGCGTCGAGTTCGCCATCGCTCCGGGCTTCTTCTCCAGTACGTCCAGGTAATGTTCGAGATTCAAGATCTGATGTCCTCGCCCATAGCATCGCTCGTGACGCGCGGCGCACTGGTGGTCATACTTGATATCGATCCGCGACGCCCATACCACGGCCCGCACCCTCGCTCCCGGCGGCAGCGGCGCCGAATACCAGTTGGCCTTCACCTTCACCCGTCCCTGGCCATCCACGATCAGCGGATAGAGCACCTCTTCCAAGGGGAATCCGTCCTCCACCGGTGGCAGTAGAAACGCGCGTTCCTGCCGGCTGGCATCGGCGATGGGCGCGCTCCTTCCCGCGAGCGTGCGCTTGCGATTGGCCATACACCTCTCCAACAACTGTTCGTTCAATGCCTCCAGATTCGCGGCTTCGGGAACCGGTGTCAGACAGTTGCGCCGGAACCACCCCAGTTCGCCTTCCACGCCGCCCTTCTCGTTCCCCTTCGCCGGATTGCAGTACGCGCTTTGATATCCCCAATGCGAACGGAACGCGATCATGCGGTCGGTCTCCACGCGCTGGTATCCGCGCAGAATCTTCTTTACCGCGCTCGCCAGGTTGTCGTAGCGCAGCGTGCGGAACACGCCCCCGAAATAGGCGAAGGCGTGCTCGTGCGCTTCCAGCAACGCTTGCTGCGTGGCGTGCGTGTAGGCCCGGTGAAAGGCGTCGCCCGATGCCATGCTGCGCATCGCAAAGAACGGAAGCTTGCGCGCTTCCCCGCCCAGTTTCACGACGGCTTCAAACCAATCGACCTGCGCTTCCTGTCCAAACTCGTAGCTTTGCGGCACGCACACCAGGCGTCCTCCGAGCCCCAGTTCCCGCTTGCGCCGCTGCACATAGCGCCGCACGGTTGGCTCCGCGATGGGATGTTCCGGATGTTCCTCGCGCAGGCGCGCCCAAATGCGATGCGCCGTGTGCCGCTGTTTCCGCGGCGCGTGCCGATCGGCCTCCAGAATGGCCTCGATGGCCTCCTTCAGAGGCTCTATTCGCGGTTGCTGCCGCTCGTGCTGCTTGCGCTCCGGCGGGAGCCCGCTGGCGATCGCCTGGCGTACCATCCGACGATGCACGCCATGCCTCTTCGATAATCCCTGGATCGTCTCTCCGGCCGCGTGTCCGCGCCGGATCTCTTCGAATAGTTCCACTTTGCCTCTCCTGTCCATCCCGGAAT
>JANYJN010000651.1 GCA_025358475.1 Candidatus Solibacter sp. | reverse complement strand
GAGCTGGGCGCCGGTGAAATTGGCGGGAAAACCCTCGCTCCTGGCCTCTACAAATGGAGTACTGACGTTAAGATTTCAACGGATGTCACGCTCTCGGGTGGCCCGAACGATATCTGGATCTTCCAGGTGTCGGGAACGCTGAAAGAGGCCAACGCGAAGCGCGTGACCCTGGCCGGCGGCGCACTAGCCAAGAACATCTTCTGGCAAGTCGCTGGCGCAGTGACTCTTGGAACCACCGCGCACTTCGAAGGCATCATCCTGGCAAAGACCATGATCGCCGTGAACACTGGGGCAACGGTGAACGGCAGACTGTTGGCGCAGACAGCGGTAACTCTTCAGATGAATGCGGTTACCGAGCCCGCCAAGTAAGTAAGGATACTTCTAAGGTGGGTTTGGCGCCCACCCGCACCTGTAATATCAACAGGGTTACAGATTTCGGTCTGTAACCTTCCTTTTTTAGCTCTCTCGCTATCATCCAAAATGGGTTGGACCTCGCTGCTGACGGGTTCCAACAGTGAGGAGGCTCAAAATGCGTTTAGGAGACTATTTCACATGAACCAGGTCGCGACGATTCGATCGATTGAAACACGGGAGCCTCCCACGGCTCCGGACTGGGATGTGCACATTCACGCGGTCAGGCCCCGGCTTGTGCCGGCCAGCGTCGCGCGAGCTGGCTCCAACAAACAAGTCCTGCTGGCCGAAGACGAGCCATTGGTTCGCAATCTAATGGCAGGGTTACTGCATTCCTGGGGCTACAGCGTGTTCCCGGCCTGCAATGGCCGGGAGGCGATGGAGATTGCCGAAAAACACAAAGGCACCATCGACCTGCTTGTCTCGGATGTAAACATGCCGGAGATGGAAGGCCCAGAATTAGCGGAGAAGCTGAAAGCCAAACGGCCCAAGCTACAAGTCATTCTTTTATCCGGATATTCGCACACGGGGTTTGTCATCCAGCACGGGTGGAAATTCATTCCAAAGCCATTTCAGTTGCAAGAACTGAGAACAGCCGTTGAGGACAGTTGGGAGCTTGCAAGCGGCCTTTGACAGACGAAGCGCACGCCAGCCCGCGCTGGACCAGGGCGTCCGCTCCATCATTCACAGTAAGGCCAATTCTGCCGTCAGCTTTCGAGGAACGTCAATAGGCGGCTCACCTTGTCCAGCGGTAGGGGCTCGCGATTCAAAACGATCTGGATCAGGGTGGTGGTGAAGGGGTAGAACATCGATCCGTTGCCCGGTCCCAGATCGTCCAGGTCAATCTCCACCGGCTCGGCGGTGGCTCCCAGTTCTTTGGCCTCGCTGCCGTATCCCTGATAGGCCAGCATCTCGGTCCCGGTGGACGCATTGATGCGGGCGCGCAACTTGCCGCCGCCACCGGAAAGGCCCGCCGGCAGGCGCACGTGGAAGCAGCGGTAGCTCGGGTCGGGACCGTAGGGATGGACGTCGGTGGACATCTCGTGAAACGGGACCCACTGGCCGTCCGGCTGCTGGGTGAGCACCTCGATCATGTAGTCGGGAATGCCGTCGCCGCGTTCATCGCAGGCAAAGACGACGAACTGCTGCCAGCCTTCGAATTCCGCCGCGGCGCTGTGGCCCAGTATGCGGTCCACAAGCATCTTCGCTTCGCCTTTCAGGCCGGCGGCCGCGGCGCCCGGATTGGTCTTCATCTTGGGCAGCCCCGCCTCGC
Source organism: Candidatus Solibacter sp. (assembly GCA_025358475.1). Classification (GTDB taxonomy): domain Bacteria; phylum Acidobacteriota; class Terriglobia; order Bryobacterales; family Bryobacteraceae; genus Solibacter. Next base: position 1,512 of record JANYJN010000651.1, on the reverse strand, counting down.
CGTACTTCCGCGCGCGCGCGAGCCAGGCATCCGGCGTCTCGCCGCCCGGGTCACCCACCTTGAGGAAGGCAGCCACCAGATCGACCATTCCGGGTTCCGGTTCGCTGATCAGGGAGCCGTGGTTGCGCCCGTCCACCGCGATCATGGGGATGTCCAGGCGGTGATCGGCCCAGGGGGTGATGCTGATACGGCTTGCGTTGGCCACGGGAATCCGCGTCAGATCGATGGTGATCTTCCGGGCATTGAGGCTGCAGCCGGACCAGCGCACGGTGCCATCGGTACCGGGATCGTTGGCCAGGCTAGCCACGCCGTCGTAGGGAGTATTGCCGATGAAGACGGCCACGTAAGGGCTATTGTTGCCCTTGTCGTAGAAGGGCACGGGGCCGAGCAGGTCGAGATGCGCCAGGTCCCAGGTGAACTTGCTGCCCAGTTCGAGGCCCTCCAGCACGCGATCGCCGGCGTTCAGGAAATCGGGGCCGGGGTGGCGATTGCCTTTCACCATGGCGCCCAGCCAGGTGCGGCCTTTGTGTGCCTGGGGAGAGCCCCACGTGGCCGGCGCCAGGCCGATCAGGTGCTTGAGCCGCCGGAGCCGCGCATTAGTCGCCGGCGGGCCGGCAGCGGCCAGCCAGGCGCGCAGCACCAGCATGCCGGTGGAGTGCACAACGCAATCGAATTCATGGGTTTCGTTACCGAACACCTGGTGCATGCGGAAGGCCCGATCCAGACCTTCGGCGATGTCCTTGATAGTGATTTCGTTGTTCAGCGAAATGTAATTGCAGATATCGATATCTTTGGAATCGATCCCGCGGGAAACCAGCGACTGCTTGAGATTCTCGAAGTCCTTACCTTCGGCGGAATAGCCGTGAATCAGAACTAGTGGGCGCGCCATAATTCCCCCCCTTCGCTTTTCTAGCGTCCGTGTTTGAGGCCGAGTAGAAATGTTACTACACCGAAGCCGCCGATGGCGAGGCCGGCGATCCGGTTCATGCCGCGCATGGCTCGCTGGTCAAAACGGCCGCGGAACCGGCTGACCAGCAGGACCAGCAACACCCACCACAGCATCGACCCGCAGAAGATGCCCGCTACCAGCAGGAAGGTCAGCCACCATTGGCGCTGCCCACCCATGCCAAGCCCGGCCAGCACCGCCAGGAAGGAGAGGACGGTGGTGGGATTGGTCAGGGTGAGCAGTAGCGTGGAAGAGAAGTCGGAACCTGCCGCGCCGTCTTCGCCGGGCAGACTTACCGCCTGTGCCGGCCTGCAAAAGTACATCACGCCTAACCCCACCAGCAGGAGGCCGCCAATTACCCGGATCCAGAACTCCTCGCGCTCCAGGAAATCGATCAGGAAGGTGATGCTGAAGCCCGCAATGGCGCCGTACAGCGCGTCCGCCGTCGCCGCGCCGAAGCCCGAGATCAGGCCGGAAAGGCGTCCCTTGCGAAGCGTGCGCGAGGCGCACAGCACGTTCACCGGCCCAATCGGCACAGCAATCGCCAAACCAGCCATGAGGCCTTT
>JANYJN010000625.1 GCA_025358475.1 Candidatus Solibacter sp. | reverse complement strand
GGCCTTGGAGAAACCGCGGAAGTGCAGGTCCGCGGCAATCATCTCCACGGGAGTCAGCCGTGCTTCCGGCGGCGCGCTGTTTTCGATCAGGAATATTTCGTCCCAGTAGAGGCAGAGATTGGTCACAATCCGCACCTCGCGCGAGGCGGAGAGGAACTTGCCGGTCAAATCCACCGCGATGGTCTTCGGCTTGCCCGCCGGGATGCCCATGTCTTCCACCACGGTCCGCCACTTGCCGGCGGCGTCCTTCACTTGCAGATAGGGAAATGTCAGGTCGTGGTGCGCCTGGGTGGCGGCGAGGAATGTGCTGCCGTCGGCCCAGTCCACCCAGCCGCTCAATATCAGCGCTGCCCGGTTGGTGGGCGCGGCGTGTCCGAAATCGAGGTCGAGGGTGTGCATCTCCGCAATCCCAGCCGGGTCTCTCCGGAACGAATCGGGGTACACGCGGTCGCGTTGCGCCAGGGCAGCGCGCACGTCGTTGCCGAGCTGATCGCGCGCCGCCACCGGGTAGACGCGCCCGCCGTTTTTAGATTCAACGCCGAACAATCGGAACTCCGGAAACGGCGGCGATTTGAATTTCTCGTTGGTCACGATCCCGACGCCCGCCGGGTGATCCAGCGCCAGCAAACGAATCTGATCCAGGTAGGACACCTCGCGCAGTTCCTCCGTCACGCGGATGTCATACTCCCCGCCCCGAGCCTGCAATGCCTCGCCCGGAATAGAGACGTACTCGTCGTGATCCACCGGGAAGAATTGCCCGTCGCCGGAGCTCGCGCCCAGCGGCGCCACTCCCAGAACGTCGGTGATGAACTGGAAGCGCTCGCCGTTCCAGGTGAAGATCATGGGACAGGAGCCGGACAGCCGCGGAGCTTCCTTGACCACCGCCACGCGGTTCACCGGCAGCGCGGTTTCGTTCTGTATCAGCCCGTTGGCCCAGGTGATGCGCACCGTGTCCACCAGCGTGCGCGCGCCCAGGCGCACCACCACCGGCACCCCGTCGTAGGTCACTTTCCGGTAGTCCGCCCCCGCCTTCACCTCGATCACTGAGCCTGCCGCCAGCTTGGCGTTCTTCACGCCGCTGAGCGCGATCTCCAGCCAGTTACCGTATGCCGTTGTGACGTTGCGCCCCAGATACAGCACGCCGTCGCTAGAGATCGACACGCGGTCTTCCCTGCCCTTGCCCTCGAAATCCACCGCCTGGACGAAGGGAAATTCGCTGAGTTTCGGCGCGGGCTCGGCGTGAAACTTGCCGTCGCGGTTGACCAGCAGCAGCCGCTGCCCATCGGGCAGGCGCGCGGCCAGGTCGGTGCGGCCATCGTGATTCACGTCGCCGGCCGCCAGGCCAAACGCGCCCGCCGGCAGTTCCGCCAGATCCTGGGCTGCGTAGGTTCCGCCCAGGTTGTCGCGATACAGCACGCCCGCGCGGCCCGCATAGGAGACTATCAGGTCGAACGCTTGCGTGTCCGGCTCCAGGTCGAAACGCACGGCATCCGTTGCGTGACCGGCAACAAAGGGGAAACGCTTGGTTTCGTCGCTGAAACCGGCATCGCCGTTGTTGCGCAGCAGGCGGAAATCGTCGCCCACCAGCAGCAGGTCGGCATCGTAATCGTGATCGTAATCCACCCAGACCGCCTTGCGGAACGCGCCGCGCGCCAATTCCGCCTGCAAGTGGAAGCGCCCGCCCGTGTTGCGGTAGAGCAGGGCGGCGCGCGCCGTAATGACGCACAGATCCGGCAAGCCATCGTTGTCGTAATCGCCCGGCGCGATGGAGACCACGTCGCGCAGGGCTTCCAAACCGGAATCGGCCACCGCGGTCACGCCGTTGCTAAACAGCGTCGCGCGCCCGTTACCCCAGGCGATCAGGCTGGGACGAACGCCGCCATCCAGCACCAGCACCGCCGTGCCCGCGCTATCGCCAGAGAACCCCGCCGCCAACTTCTGATCGCGATAGACGGCGGCGGCCGGCGGCGCGGCGGCGGGCACGGGCGGCGTATCGTAGATTTCGCAATACACGTTCCATTCCATGTCTTCCGGCACCGCCATGCCTTCCTGCTGCTTCTTCAACTCTTGGAACGTGCGCAACTCGGCGGCGGCATCCTGGGGCCGGCTGGTCTGGCGGTACAGGCCGTATAGTTGAAAATGCGGCCCGGCCAGGCGCGGGTTCAGATCGCGCGCCCGCTCAAACTCCCGCACCGCGGCCGGCAGATCGCCGCCTAGTTTGTGTAGCGAGCCAATCTGATAATGCGTCGCCGGGTCGTTGGGCACCAGTCGCGCCATCTGCTGGAACAAGGGCAGCGCGCGGTCGAACTCCGCCTGCTTCTTGAACGCGATGCCCAGATTGAACCAGGTGTAAGGAAGCAGGGGATCCAGCTTCTGCGCTTTCTCCAACTCCGCGATGCCCGCCGGCGCCTCGCCCGCCCGCAGCAGCGCCAGGCCGTAGTTCACCGTCTCGCGCGCCGAGCCCGGCGCCAGATCGCGCGCTTTGCGCAATTCGTCCACCGCCTGCCGCTGCGTGGTGGGGTTCTCGTAGAATGCCTTCCCCAGATTGCGAAGGCGCCAGAGGCGCTCCTCGTCAGCCCGGCTCAAGGGAGCCGACAGCATCCATCCAATTCCACAGAGAGCGGTGGCCGCAAGTACGGCTACGGTACGAACACGTCGGAGTGGT
>JANYJN010000599.1 GCA_025358475.1 Candidatus Solibacter sp. | reverse complement strand
GGATTTCGCCCGTGCGGGCAAAATCACCGGCGCGCGCTTCGCACTCTACTGGGGCCTGGGCGCCAGGCTGGAACGGGCGCTTGTAAACTTCTTCCTGGACGTGCATACACGGGACCACGGCTACACCGAAGTGCTGCCGCCTTTCCTGGTGAATTCCGCCAGCCTGTACGGCACCGGCCAACTGCCCAAATTCGCCGAAGACCTGTTCAAGTGCGAGAACACCGATTTCTGGCTGATCCCCACCGCCGAGGTCCCGGTCACCAACATTTATCGCGACGAGACGCTGGAGGCGGAGCAGTTGCCCATCCGGCTCTGCGCCTACACGCCGTGTTTTCGCAGCGAGGCCGGCAGCTACGGCCGCGATGTCCGCGGCATCATTCGCCAGCACCAGTTCCAGAAGGTGGAACTGGTGAAGTTCACCCGCCCGGAGCAGAGCTACGAGGAACTGGAGAAGCTCACCGCCGACGCCGAGGACATCCTTCGGCGGCTGGGCCTCCCCTTCCGCACCGTGGTGCTGTGTACCGGCGATATGGGCGCGAGTTCGGCCAAAACGTACGACATCGAAGTCTGGCTGCCGGGGCAGAACGGGTACAAGGAAATCTCCTCGTGTTCCAACTTCGAGGCGTTCCAGGCGCGGCGCGCCGGCATTCGTTACAAGACCGGGAAGAAGACCGAGTTCGTCCACACCATCAACGGCAGCGGCCTGGCGGTGGGCCGCACCTGGGTGGCGATCATCGAGAACTACCAGCAGAAGGACGGCAGCGTGGTGATCCCCGAAGTCCTGCGCCCGTATATGGGGGAAGAAGTGATCCGGCCGCGGGCGATGTAGGGTACATCCCGGTGGGCAATATTGCGGCGGCGGGGCGCCACGCCACGCGTTAGGATGTACTGAGGAGGATCCGCGCCACATGTCCACGCAAAACTACGACAATCACGCCAAGTACGTCACCGGGTTCCACATCGTCCTGTTCGGCATTCTGGTATTGACTCTCATCGGCTCCGTCGTCAACCTCTACAAGTCCATCGACGACCATCAGCGTCTATATAGCGCTGCCCTGATCTTCGTGCTTACCCTCTCCACTCTGGTGCTGTCCTTCTACGCGCGGGCTTTCCCGCTGAAGGCGCAGGATCGCGCCATTCGCGCCGAAGAGAACCTGCGTCACTTCGTCCTGACCGGCAAACTGTTGGACTCGCGCCTCTCGGTGCTGCAAATCGTCGCCCTGCGTTTCGCCTCCGATGGCGAGTTTGCGGCCCTGGCGGCGCGCGCAGCCGGCGAGAATCTTGCGCCCAAGTCCATCAAGCAGGCCGTCAAGACGTGGCGCGCCGACGATTACCGGGTGTGATGCCATGCGCGTACTGATTGCCGACGAATTCGAACAGTCCGGGCGCGACGAACTGCACGCCATGGGATGTGAAGTGCGCTTCGCTCCCAAACTTAAGGAGGAGGCGCTGGCCGCCGAGGTGGCGCAGTTCCGCCCCGACGTCCTGGTGGTGCGTTCCACCAAGGTGACGGAGGCGGTGCTCGGGGCCGGCGCTCTTAAGCTGGTGGTGCGCGCCGGGGCGGGCTACAACACCATCGATGTGGCGGCCGCTAGCCGGCGCGGCATTTACGTCTCCAACTGCCCGGGCAAGAACTCGGTGGCCGTGGCCGAACTGGCCTTCGGTCTGATCCTGGCATTGGACCGGCAAATCCCCGACAATGTGATCGCCCTGCGCCAGGGGCAGTGGAACAAGAGCGCCTTCTCCAAGGCGCGCGGCCTCTGCGGGCGCACCTTGGGGCTGATCGGCCTGGGTAAGATCGGCCGCGAAGTGGCTTTGCGCGCCAAAGCCTTCGGACTGCCCGTGGTGGCCTGGAGCCGCAGCCTGACTGCCAGCGCGGCACGCGATCTTGGCATCGCACATAAGGAGTCGCCCGCGGAGGTGGCCGGCGCCGCCGATATCGTCAGCCTGCACGTGGCGCTCAACGCGCAAACCAGGGGACTCATCGATACCGCTTTCTTCGCCGCCATGCGGCCGGGCGCGTATTTCATCAATACCTCGCGCGCCGAGGTGGTCGACCAGGCGGCGCTAGGGCGCGCGGTCGAGGAAAAAGGCATTCGCGCCGGGCTGGACGTCTTCGCCGCGGAACCCACCGGCGGCACGGGCGACTTTGCCGACCCAATCGTCAAGCTCCCGGGCGTCTACGGCACGCACCACATCGGGGCATCCACCGAACAGGCGCAAGAGGCCATCGCCGCCGAAACCGTGCGCATCATCCGCACCTTTCAGCAGACGGGGCAAGTGCCCAACGTGGTCAACCTGGCGCATACCACGCCCGCCACCTGCGCCCTGGTGGTCCGTCACCTGGATCGCCCGGGCGTGCTGGCCGGCGTACTGGATGGAATTCGCGCGGCGGAGATCAACGTTCAGGAAATGGAGAACATCATCTTCGAAGGCGCCCAGGCGGCGGTGGCGCGCATTCATCTGGAAACGGCGCCGGGGCCGGAAGTGATCGATCGGATTCAAGCGTCGAGCCCGCACATCCTGGAGGTCAGCCTGATCGCTCTGTGAAGCTGTCATGCAGCCGCGCGTTCTCATCGCTGGGAGCGTAGTGTTAACAGGCGAAAGCGTCTGTCCCACGTGCGTGGGGCCGGCGCTTTCGTCTGCGGTGTCAATGGGCCGGGACGCCAGGGGTAATGAGTACGGTGGTGGATTCCTGCCCCGTCTTACCGGCGTGGCGGCAAATATCATCAGGATCCACGAGCGCCCCATGGGGATATAGCTCACCGCAGGTGTAATCTAAAGGTATGGACAAGAGACTCGCCAAACGTCACAAACGCCAGGTTGC
>JANYJN010000577.1 GCA_025358475.1 Candidatus Solibacter sp. | reverse complement strand
GAATCAGGCCCTGGTCCTTGAGTAGTACTATTTCGGTCTCGCCGTCGGGGTCGTTATAGTCCTTCCACCGGCCCGTTTGCATGTCGTACTCCAGGACGCCGCCGCCCCAGACCGCGTAGTAGACCTTTTCGGCGCCGGCGGAGACGCCATAGGTCCAGATCTCGTACATCGGCGTGTTGCGCTCGTTGAAATGTCTCCATTGATTGGTCTTGAAGTCGAGGCGTCCGCCGCCGGCGGCCGTCGCTACCCAAACCGCGTCGCCTTGCACGGCCAAGCCGTAAACCACATCGTTGGGCAGACCGCTGTTGAGCTGCGTGTAATTGTCGAACCGCCCCGCCGAGAACCGGCTCAACCCGCCCATGGTGGCCGCCCAGACATCGCCCGTGCGCGGGTCCACGTCGACGAACAACACGGCGCGATGCACCAATCCGTCTTGTGTGCCGTAGACCTTCCACTTGCCGTTCTGGTACAGGGCCAGGCCATTCTCGGTGGCCGCCCATACGCGGGCTCCGTCCACCTTGACCTGAAACACATGGTTGTCCGGCAATCCGTTTTCCGTAGTGAAGTTCTCCCAACGGTACCGCGGCATCTCGGGAGTGCCCGCCCATGCCCCGGCCGCGCAAAACATCAAGACCGCAATCCGTGTATTCATAAAGTCTTCAAGTATTCAATCAGGTCGTTCAATTCGTCCTTGGAAAGGTCATTGGTCACGCCGTGCCGGTCGTGCGGGTTAAAGACAGTCCATATCTCTTCCAACGTCCGGGCGGAGCCATCGTGCAGGTAGGGTGCGCTGATAACTACGTTATTTAACTGCGGCACGTCCACCAGGGGCGACCGGTCGGTCGGCTTCCCTGTCCCCACATCCACCATGCTCAAGTTGGTGTAGTACGGGCCGTTGTGGCACACAATGCACTGATTGTTGTAATCGATCTGCTTGCCGCTCTTAGTCAGCGTGCGCGAGAAAATGGAGAGGCCGCGCTGCTGTTGCGCGGTTAACTCGCCGTCCTTCCGGCGGTACCGGTTGGGCCTCGAAGGAATCGACTTGATGAAGCTGACCAGGTCGGTCAGTTCGGCCGGCGAGTAACTCTGGGCCCGATAGAAATACTTCTCCGTCCGCGGGCCGCATTCGGTTTCCAGGTCCGGGTTGCCCCCGTTCCACTTATACGGCGCCGTGTCGGCCACTTCCTCCAGCAGGCGGTTATCGACAATGTCCACGCCGAAGCCATCCGGCTCCAGGTCCCAGGACAACCCGTCCAGCGTCCCCTCAAGGTGGCAGTTGGCGCAGCCGAAGTGGCCCTGAAACCCAAACCGGGCCGAATAGAACAGGCGCTCCCCGCTGCGCTCGGCGGTGAGCTTCGTCCCGCGGCCCAACGAAATCGTGGAAGCCACGCGGCGTGCGGCCGTATCCACCACGGAGATGGTGTCGTCCATACGGTTGGCCACGTAGAGCCGCTTGCCATCCGGCGAGAGCGCCAGGCCCTTGGGCGCCCGGCCCACCGGGATGCGCGCCGAAACGTAGTTGGCCGAGGCCGAAAGATCGTTCCCCATGGCTCGCCGTTGTTCGGGGCTGGCCGCGCGGATGAAAGCCAGCATTTTAGGAATCTCGATCACCGTCACGCTGTCGGAGCCCGTGGTACTGACGAAGAGCTGCTGCTCGCCGGGCGAAATCGCCAGACCGAACGGAGGCGTGTAGTAGCGGTCCAGTTCATCGATGGGGACCTGCACCACTTCGCCTAAACCCGCGCCGAACACCGCGAGCGAATTCCCGAACACCCATCCGTGCTCCACGTGGGCCAGCGGAATCAGGTTCTTCGGCCGCAGTTGAGCCGCGATTACCAGCCTTCCATGGTCCGCCGCCGCCACGTGGAAGACACCCGCGGCGTTCACCAGCCGCTCGCGCTCTACCACCATCTGCCGCCGCGTATCGATCACCGTTACTTCCGATTCCGGCGGCGCGCGAAATTCCCCGGGCTGTGGATAGATGTGCGTGCAATAAATTCGCCGGCCATCCGGGGACAGCGCGAGGTACGCCGCCCCCTTGCCCGCCAGCAGGCGCTTGGTCTCCA
>JANYJN010000566.1 GCA_025358475.1 Candidatus Solibacter sp. | reverse complement strand
CCATGCCAGGAAGTTGGTCGCCAGCGAATCCTGGTAGCGGTCCCACTCCAGTTTCCACCCGGGGTTGAGAATGCCGTCGCGCGGAGGAACCTCGCTCCAGTCATGCAAGCTCTGGCCCCAGTAGACCAGGCCCCATATCTGGTTGAGGCGCTCAACGGTCGAAAATTTCTCGCGTAGGTAGTTCACGAAACCCGCCTGCACGTTGGCTCCAGCCGTGCCGTTGGAAGTGGTCTCGTTATCGATCTGGTACCCGATGACGGCGCGATTGTCACGGTAGTGTTCCGTAATCTTGCGAATGACGCGCGCCGAATAGCGCAGGAAATCCGGGTTCGTGACGTCCATGTTCTGGCGCATGCCGTAGGTAGCCTTGCGGCCGTCGAGACGGGTTACCAGAATTTCCGGATGCTTCTTAAACATCCACGGTGGAATCGAGTAGGTGGGCGTGCCCATGATGACGCGGATATGCGCGCGCGCCAGGCGTTCGATAATCCGGTCCATCCAGGCGAACTCGAAGCGGCCGTCCTCGGGCTCCCAGAGACTCCACGTGGATTCGCCCACGCGCACCACGTTGATACCGGCCTGTTCCATCAACCCGACGTCTTTCTCCAGGCGGTCCTGGGGCATGTACTCCTCATAGAAGGCGGCGCCGTACAGGAAGGTGTCCATCCGGTCGGCGGCGAAATGCGGCTGCGGCGCTGGCTGCGCGCGAATTGCGATGGCGGTCAGAGACGCGGCGAGCGCCACGGCCAGCGTCACGGGAATGCACTGCGCGAGGCGCCGAACAGACGGGATCTTCATGGTTGCTTATCCTATCAGGACGCGGCGGCCCGAGCTAGCGGTGTGTGCTAGGCTAGCGTTCGACAAGGACCATGGACAACAAACAGCAACTGGACCGGCGGATCTTCATCCTCGGTTCCGCCGCCGCGGGCGCGCTCGCGGCACAGACGCAGCCAGCTGCGCCGAAAGCCGCCCCGCTCCGCCGTTCGTACGGCCTGAACCGCAAATGGTTGTTTGGCGGCAAGACCCGCGCAGGAGTTTCGTCCCCGGGTTTCAACGATGCGGACTGGCGAAAGATCACCCTGCCGCACACCAACGCCATCCTCCCGTGGCACAGTTTCGCGGAAAGCGCCTTTCAATACGTGTCCGCCTATCGCCGCCACTTCCGCGCCCGGCCGGAATGGCGAGGCAAGCGCGTCTTCCTGGATTTCGGCGGCGCCATGACCGCTTCCACTGTCACCGTAAACGGGCATAAATTCGACGAGTACAAAGGCGGCTATACGCCATTCAGCTTCGAGCTCACGCCGCATCTGAAGTTCGAGGCCGACAACGTCATCGCCGTGGAACTGGACTCCACCGAGCGCCGCGACATCCCGCCCTTCGGACAGGATATCGACTACCTGACGTTCGGTGGCATCTACCGCGATGTCGAGCTTCGCGTGGTCCCGAATACGTTCATCGACAACGTCTACGCGAAGGTGGAGCGGCCGCTGGCCAGCGACCGCGCCATTGATGTGCGCTGCTATTTGCAGGGTGCGTTGAGCGGCCGTGCCACGCTCACCGCGGAGCTGCGCGACGGAACGAAGGTGCTGAAAACGATCAGCCTGCCGGTCTCGGGCGACGCCGAGTTTCATGAGGTCCGCCTGGAGTCCCTGCCCGAAATCGAACTATGGAGCCTCAAGAATCCGAAGCTCTACGACGTGGTGGTGCGGCTGGCGGACGGGCTGGACCCGGATGCCTCGCGAGACGAGTATCGCACGCGAATCGGCTTCCGCGAGGCGCGGTACACGCCCACCGGCTTCATGCTCAACGGCGAGCGGGTGAAACTGCGCGGCCTCAACCGGCATCAGACCTTTCCCTATGTGGGCGGCGCCATGCCGGCGCGGGTGCAGCGCAAGGACGCCTGGATCCTGCGGCGCGACCTGCACTGCAACATCGTGCGCACTTCGCACTATCCCCAGTCGCCCGCGTTTTTGGACGCCTGCGACGAGCTCGGGCTGTTGGTCCTCGAAGAGATACCGGGCTGGCAGCACATTGGCGACAAGGCGTGGCAGGACATCGCCGTTCGCAACGTGGGCGAGATGATCCGCCGGGACTGGAACCACCCCTCCATTGTGCTCTGGGGCGTGCGCATCAACGAATCCGTGGACAATCACGATTTCTACACCCGCACCAACGCGCTGGCTCACTCCCTGGACGACGCCCGCCAGACCGGCGGCATTCGCTACCTTTACGACTCGGAATTGCTGGAAGATGTGTTCACCATGAACGACTTCGGCTTCCCGCTGCGGGCGCCGAATCATCCTCTGTACATGAACACCGAGTTCAACGGGCACATGTTCTCCACCAAGCGTATCGACAACGTGGAGCGGGTCGCCGAACACGTGCTGCGGCACGCGCGCGTCCACGATCAGCTCGCCTCGGACGATCGCTATTCCGGTGGCACCGGTTGGTGCGCCTTCGACTACAACACGCACAAGAACTTCGGTTCCGGCGACCACATCTGTTACCACGGCGTTTCGGATATTTTCCGCATTCCCAAGCCTGCCGCCTATTTCTACGCGTCCCAGTGCGATCCCGCCGAGCAGGTGGTGCTCGAGGCCGGCTTCTTCTGGTCGCAGGGAGACCGCTCCGAGGCCGGCGGTACCCGTAAGGTGCCGATCCTTTCCAACTGCGACCACCTGAAGATCTACTGGGTGGGAGAGTTGAAACAGGAACTCGACCCGGACCGCAAGACGTTTGCCCATCTCAAGTACCCGCCGTTCCTGATGGACTTGGGCAATCTGCCGCTAAGTCCATGGGGCGATCTGAAGATCGAAGGCTATATCGGCGGTAAGCTGGCGAAGACGCTGACCCTTTCCGGCAGTGGAATAGACGCCGCTGTCAAAATCGTCGCGGACGATACGGAACTCGCCGGAGACGGGCGGGATGCCACGCGCGTCGTCCTCATGGTCACCGACGAATACGGCAACATCCGGCCGTTCAGCACCGCCGCCATCTCGTTGTCGCTGACCGGCCCTGGGGAACTCATCGGCGAGAATCCGCTGGTGCTGGCAGGCGGAGCGGCCGCGGTGTGGGTGAAGGCGAAGGAGGGCACCGGCGTGGTGAACCTTACCGCCACGCACACCAGCCTGGGCACCCAAACCATTACGATTCGCGTGAAGCAGGCGGAGCCGGAGTTGGTCTAGTACGGCGGAATTGGCGGGCGGGCCCCCGCCACCGCGCCGTACCCGCGAAGCGCCGGGTGGACCCCAACGCAGTCCCGGCGCCTGTATCATGGGATTCATGATGACCCGTGAACAGG
>JANYJN010000513.1 GCA_025358475.1 Candidatus Solibacter sp. | reverse complement strand
CCGCCGGCGCCGAAAAGGTCTACTACGCGGTCTGGGGCGGCGGCGTCCTGGAGTACGACATGCAAACGGGCCGGTGGAAGGACTATAACGACCCCGACGGCGAGACCGAAATAGTACTACTCAAGGACCAGGGCCTGATTCACGAAATCACCACGTCGGTAAGTTGGGCGGAGAAGGATCACGTGCTGTGGGCCGCCACTTACTTCGGCGCCAGCCGCTACGACGGGCGCTATTGGAAGAACTTTCTGGAAAAAGATAGCGGGTTACCCAGCAATTTCCTGAACCAGGTGAAGGCCGTGGACGGCACCCGTGCCTGGTTCGCCACCGACAAGGGCCTTGCCTACTATGACGGCACTAACTGGGCGGTCTACCGGCCGGCGCTTAACACGCACGTGCCGGAAATGATTGTCCGCGACGCGCAAGGTGCCGTCACGCGCATTCCCGTGGACACGGCCCCCGCGCATCACTACATCCTGGGGCTGGACTTTCAAGGGGACGATCTGTGGGTGGCCACCGCGCACGGGTTGAGCCACGGAACTCGAATTAAGCCAAAGGAGACAAGCAACAAATGATGACCATTTCAGAAGCGCTGGCCGGAGTAATGGGCTCGACGAGCATCGAAAAGAGGGCGGTGTGCGTCCCACGGGCTCTCAATGAAGCCTATGACTACGAGCGGCCCAGCTCGTTTTCCCGCGCGATGCGCCTGGAGTTCGGCAACGTGGTGGTGCTGCTGATCTCGGGGACCGCCTCCATCGGCGCCAACGGGGAATCGCTGCACATCGGCGATTTCCGCGCACAACTCCGGCGCACGTTCGACAATATCACGGCCTTGGTGGAAGCCGAAGGAGCCACTTGGAAGGACGTAGTGCGCACCACCTGTTACCTGCGGGATATTGAGCGCGACTACGATGCCTTCAACGAGGAGCGGACTGCCTTCTATCGGGAGCAGGATCTCGATCCGCTGCCGGCGTCAACCGGAATCCAGGCCATCCTGTGCCGTCCGGAGCTGCTGGTGGAGATTGAAGGGATTGCCATCTTCCGCACCGCGGCGCCAAGTAAGGAGTAGCTTATCGGGCAACTCCCTCACGGTCGAGGCTCTGATCGGAGCCCCGACCGTGAGGGATGGGTTGCCTCGGAGCACGAGAGTGTATTCAGTGAAACTGTGTACTGAGGAGTAGCGATGTTACTTTCTATCCGGCGCGTTCTGGTAGCCGCGGCGTTTGCGGCGGCGTTGCAAGCCCAGGGTTCGGGCGGTTGTGCCTGCGGTACGGATCCGCCCGGCCCGCCGAAGGACCGCGAACTTCGTCCCTATGCCAACACGCCCGAGGACCTGCGCCCCTACGGGAAATTCACCGTACCCTACGATGAGTTTTATGTGAAGCAGGTGGAGTACAACGGGGCGGCGCGCGACGTGGTCACTCTTAAGCCGAAAGATGTAGAAGAGGTGCGCATCGGCTTTCTGGGCCCCATCGAAAACCATCCCGATGAGGCGCTTGGCCGGATGATGCTGAACGGCGCGCTGCTGGCTATCGAAGAGGCGAATGCGCGCGGAGGCTATGGCGGCACGCCGTTCCGGCTCATGGTGCACAACGACCAGGCGCTTTGGGGAGCTTCCAGCAACGAAATTGTGAAGATGGCGTATGACGACAAGGTCTGGGCCATGCTGGGGTCGCTCGGCGCCGATTCCACGCATATCGGTCTCAGGGTCAGCCTCAAGACCGAGGTGCCGATCGTCAACTCTGCCTCCACGGACCCGACCAGTCCCGAGACCATCATCCCCTGGTATCTGACTACGATTCAGGATGACCGCGTGCAGTCGTACACCCTGGCAAGACGCATCTACACGGATCTGGGTTTGTCCAAAGTCGCGCTACTGCGCGTGAACGACCGTTACGGCCGGTTCGGTATCCTGAAGTTCAAAGACGCTGCCCGGCGGCTGGGGCATCCGGTCACCATCGAACAGAAATACCTTCCGGGTGCGACCGATTTCAAGCGCTCGCTCGGAATCATCGCCGACTCCAATGCGGACGCCATCGTGATTTGGGGAGACCAGGCGCCGGCCGCCGCAATTCTCAAACAGATGCGGGAACTGGGCATGAAACAGCGGGTGTTCGGCAGTTTCAGGACCATCGGCGCCGGGCTGTTGGACGCGGCGGGGCCTGCCGCCGAGGGCATGGAGGCGGTGTTCCCCTACGACCCGAACCGCGACGACCCGGCCTGGACCGGCTTTCGCGCCCGTTTCGCCAAGCGGTTCGACCGGCAACCGGAGGTGTTCGCGTCACTGGCCTTCGACACCATGAACGTGCTGCTGGACGCCGTGTGCCGCGCCGGCTTGAATCGTGGAAAGATCCGCGATGCGCTGGCGGGATTGGAAAGCTACAAGGGCGTGACGGGGGGAATGGTGTTCGACCCCAACTCCAAGAATATCGTGCCGATGTATCTGGCCACGGTCTCTAAGGGAACGATTCAATACCGGCGTTATGGCATGGAGAAACCCTATGCGACCGTAGGCGAAGGCGGTGTGGTCTACGCCGGCCCGCCGGTAGCCGATGCGCCAAGCGGGCCGCTACGCCTAGTGGTGTTTGGCCCGGCGGCGAATCGGGCGGCATCCTCGGCAGAGGTCCGTGCCGTGCTGGAGCCGCTGGGGGGGCGCTATCTGCTGGCGCCGGTGGATGCGGACAAGCCGTGGGGGCAGGCGTCCTCGGCGTTGGTGAACCTGCTGTACCAGGGGAACGCGGTCGGCATCATTGCGGTGGGGCGGAACGCCAGCCATCTGGCGGAACAACTATCGGCCAAGGCCTTCGTTCCGGTGATTGCGATTTCCGCCGACTCCGCCCTGACGGCCGTCAACCTGCCCTGGATCTTCCGCCTGCCGGCGGACGCGGCGCTGGAGGATGCCGTGGGTGCGATGACAGCCGCGGCGGAAAAGGCCGGCCCGAACCGCGGCCGCTTGCGCGATGCACTGGCGGCCAGCGGGAAGTTCGACAATCGCGGGGAGCCACGGGAATAGCAGCCGTGAAAAATCGGTTGACAGGTGGAGCCGAGGTTGGACGCGGGTACTGAGGCCGTGCGCCGCACTGTTCGCTACCCCGCTCATCAAACCGGACGTGTCGACTTCCGGCCTCCGACGTTCGCCCGGGCAGTTAGGTGCTTCACCCAACCCCTCCCTCACGGTCGGGGCTCCGAAAAGCCACGACCGTAGGGAGGGGTTACCCGCGAAAGCACAATATTACACGGTCGAAAAACCAGGCGGCGTCCCCA
>JANYJN010000486.1 GCA_025358475.1 Candidatus Solibacter sp. | reverse complement strand
GCGGAGGCTGGAAGCGTCGCGTGAGGTTTTCGCGGCCTACTGCGCCCAGCCGCAGCCCATCTGGATCGCGCTCAAGACTATTCTCCGGTGCCCGCATGCGGGAATGGTATTGCGGTCGCTCGACGCCACCGGCCTGCTGCGGAGCATCTTTCCCGAGTGGGGCAGCATCGATCGCCTGGTAACGACGGATTCGACGTACCGCTATACCGTAGGCGAGCATGTGCTCGGGACCATCGAGCGCGTGATCGAATTGGGCTCCGGTGGCAACGCGGGGCGGGAGCGATTCGCGGGGTTGCTCTCCGAAATCGATGACGTGACAGTTCTCCTCTGCGCGCTTCTGTTTCACCAGATGGGGCAGGGCGCCGCCGATCCAACGGGACTGGCGGCGGAGCGCGCGCGCCAGGCCCTGGCCCGTATTCAAGCGCCGGATGAGGCGCGGAGCACCGTGGAATTCCTGATCCGGCACCAATCCGATCTCGCCGACGCCATGAGCGGGCGCGACATGGACGACCCCGCGACTGCGCGCCTTCTGGCGGAGCGCGTGGGAACCATCGAGCACCTGAAACTGCTGGTGGTCATGACTTACGCCCAAATCGCCGCGCTCAGCGCGGCGGACAAATTCGGGTGGCGCCTGGAGCAGTTGTGGCGTGCGTATACGGTTGCCCAGCATGAACTGACGCGCGAACTGGAAACCGATCGAATCCAGCAGGTACCCGAGGACCTTCCCGGAAATGCGGAGTTTATCAAGGGATTCCCGTTACGCTACCTGCGGGCACACTCTCCGGCGGAGATTGCGGAGCACCTCCAACTCTTCGAGCTTAGCCGGCCCACCGGAGTGGCCGTGCGGCTGGACCAGATGGAGGCCGCCTACCGGCTTACGGTGGTGGCGCGCGATAAGCCGTCTCTGTTCGCATCCTTTGCCGGCGCGATTTCCAGTTTCGGTATGGACATTCTGAAAGCCGAAGCGTTCGCCAATGCCACAGGAGTTATTTTGGATACGTTCGTTTTCGGCGATCCAAGACGTATGCTCCAGCAAAACCCAAGCGAAGCCGATCGCTTGACCGACCTGATCCAGCGCATCGCACTCGGCAAGACAGACGCGAACCGGTTGATGAGAGGCCGGGGTCTGCCCGACGCGGGCAGGCGGGCTACAACTTCGCAGGTGCAGTTCGATTCCGAAGCATGCACCGGGGCGACATTGGTAGAGATCGAAACGGAAGATCGGCCGGGCCTGCTGTATAACCTGGCAACGGTGTTCTCGTCGAACTCCTGCAACATCGACGTGGTTTTGGTAGACACCAAGGGTCACCGCGCGATCGATGTTTTTTATGTGGCGCAGGGGGGGCAGAAACTGTCGCCGGACATGCAAGCGAAGCTGAAAGAGAAGCTTCTGGCGGCGTGTTGAGAGGGATGTGGGACAGGCATCCCGGCCTGTCTCGGTGTTACAAATGCCCTGTTGACAAGTGCGGTCGGCGGTATGCTCCCAACAGGTTCGAAAAACCACCCGCGTAGCTGGGTGGGGCGGACCCCCTGGTCCTGGGGTCCCCTCTGGGGACGGACGCCCTCGTCCCGCTGCCCCGGCAACATCTCAGCATCTTGCAGGGTGCCAGCAGGCCGACGGGGGCGTCGGCCGCGGACCGGGGGGTCCACCCCACCAAGCCAGTCCAGTTCTAGCGACAGCGCTCAGGTCTTTCATGAAATTTCGCGGGCCGAAGGCCCATCCCGACAGGCCAGGAGGCCCGTCCTACTATGCCAGCTTGTACGGGCGTCCGCGGTACATTCCGACGCGCTCCACCCCGCGGATCCGGATCAGTTGGACACTAACGTTGTCCCCGCCGTCGCGTTCGTTTGCTTCGTCAATCAGTTCCCGTGCGGCGGCGTTCAAATCAGTATTCCGAGTCACGATGTGTGCCATTTCTGCGGCAGGCAGCGCGCCGTGCAGTCCGTCGGAGCACAACAGGAGCACGTCCCCAGCCAAGACGAGGTGTTCGCGAGTCTCGACCCCGACAAACATCGCGCTGCCGAGAGAACGGGTGAGGATGTGCCGTGCCCCAGACTCGGCCGCCTCCCGG